>JBEKEJ010000001.1:0-42311 GCA_050013895.1 Verrucomicrobiota bacterium
CAAGCCGCGCGTGCAGGCTGGCGACAACATCTGGGTAAACGCCGATGTGCTCATGACGCACGACGTTTGCGGGCCGGGCACCATCGGCGTGTTCAAGCGCGAATTCGGCCAGACCGCGAAGGGACCCTCAAGGTCGTGCGCAATCACCGGCATTTTGAAAAGCCGAGTGAAAAGCGACGCCGCAAGGAAAAGGCCGCGCGTTTTTCCGCGATGCTGACCGCGCGTTACGCGGATTTGTAAAATTGATTTTTCAGGCCGGGTGCAGTCAAAAGGATTGTATCCGGCTTTTTTCAAGGGAGTATGGGAGCGATGGAGTTCTGGAATGATGCCAATTCCCAATGCTCCATTGCTCCAACACTCCAACCGGGACCATGTATTCGTTTTCCACCTGCTGGAATTCCCACCGTCACACGGACGGGCGCGCCCTGCTGCGCGAAATCCGCGACCTCGGTTTTGCATACGCCGAGTTGAGCCACAGCACCCGCCTCGGCCTCATGCCCGGCATCCTCGAAGCGGTGGACGCGGGCGAAATCAAGATTTCCAGCCTGCACAATTTCTGTCCGCTGCCAATGGGCGTCACGCGCGCGTCGCCCAACCTCTACCAGTTTTCCGCCGAGAATGCGCGCGAACATGAACTGGCGGTGAAGCACACGCTCAAGACGCTGGAATTCGCCGGGCGCGTCAAAGCGCCGGTCGTGGTGCTGCATCTCGGCAGCCTGGAATTGAAGGATTACACCGGCAAACTGTGCGAGCTGCTGAAGAACGGGGGGAAGGAATCGCCCCAATACCGGAAACTCCGCGACGAAGCCGCCGCCCGGCGTGAGGCGAGGAAGAAGCCGTTCGTTGAACGGGTTTACGCCACGCTGCGGAAGGTCCTGCCCGAAGCCGAAAAACGCGGCCTCAAGCTCGGCATCGAAAACCGACAGGCGCTCGAGGAAATTCCGCTCGACGGCGACTTCGAAGATTTCTTCCGCGACTTTGACAGCCCGAACGTCGTTTACTGGCACGATACCGGCCATGCGCAAATCAAGGAAAACCTCGGTTTCATCCAACACGCGCAGCAGCTGCGGTCGCTGGCCGCCCGCCTGGCCGGCTTTCATGTTCACGACGTGCAATATCCCGACGGCGACCACGCCGCGCCCGGCACCGGCACGATTGATTACGCGAAACTCAAGCCATTCGTGAAGCCGCAGCACGTCAAGGTGTTTGAACTCAGCCCGGCGCTACCCGTCGAAGCCGTGAAACGCGGCGTCGCGCACGTCAAGAAAATCTGGGGCAACGAATGAATTTATGATTTACGATTTATGATTTATGATTGGAGCGGAAATCGGCGACTGGATTGGAAATCATAAATCGTAAATCAAAAATCATAAATGACGAGCGCCCCGTCACGCGAGACTGCCGTAGAGATCGTCCGCCGGCTCCAGGCCGCCGGCTTCGCCGCGTTCTGGGTCGGCGGCTGCGTGCGCGATTTTCTGCTCGGACGCAAACCGCAGGATTACGACATCGCCACGGACGCCAAGCCGGACCAGGTCGAGAAGCTTTTTCAACGCACTCTCGCCGTCGGACGCAAATTCGGCGTAATGATTGTGGCCGAAGCCAAACACCAGTTCCAGGTTGCCACGTTTCGCGCCGAGGCGGATTATCGGGACGGTCGCCGCCCGGCCAGGGTTGTTTTCGCCAGCGCCGACGCCGACGCGCAGCGCCGTGACTTCACCGTCAACGGGCTGTTTTACGATCCGGTTGCGAAAAAACTTCACGATTGGGTCGGCGGCGAAAAGGATTTGCGCGCGAAAATCATCCGCACCATCGGCCCGCCGGAGGAACGCTTTGCCGAAGACCATTTGCGCCTGCTGCGCGCGGTGCGGTTTGCGGCGCAGTTGGATTTTGAAATCGAGCCGCAGACCTTCGCCGCCGTCAAATCGCTCGCGCCGAAAATCAAGCTCATCAGCGCCGAGCGGATTCGCGACGAACTCATCAAGCTGTTTGCGCCATCGCCGCTTGGAGTTCCGCCTTCAGGCGGCGCTCAAAGATTGCCGTCCAAACCGCTTGAAGGCGGAACTCCAAACCGCAGCCAGGCCGCTCGCGGATTGATTTTGCTGCGCGAAAGCGGACTGCTGGAACACATTTTGCCGGAACTGGCGGCGACAATCTCGTGCGGGCAATCGCCGGATTATCATCCCGAAGGCACCGTGTTCGAGCACATCCGGTTGATGCTGGAGCAGCTGCCGCCCCGGCCTCCGCTCAACCGCAGCTCCGGCGCGGCCAGGGCGCACGAATCCTTGCCGTGGGCGGTGATTTTGCATGACATCGGCAAGCCCGTGACGGCGGAGCGCGATGCCGTGACGGGCAATATCCATTTTTACGAGCACGAAAAAATCGGGGCGGCGATGGCGGAAAGGATTTTGCGGCGGCTGCGTTTTCCCAAAAAGCAGATCGAGGAGATTGTCGCGTGCGTGCGGCAGCACATGCAGTTCAAGGACGTAAAGCAGATGCGGACGGCAACGCTGCGCCGGCTGTTATTGCGCGAGACCTTCCCGCTGGAACTGGAGTTGCACCGGCTCGACTGCCTCGGTTCTCACGGCGACCTGGGGCATTATGATTTCCTGGTGGAACAGGCGGCCGAGTTAAGAAAAAAGCCGACCATCCGCCCGCCCCTGCTCACCGGAAAAGATTTGATCACACTCGGCATGAAACCCGGTCCGGCGATGGGCGCGTTGTTGAGTGAAATCCGCGAGCGGCAGTTGCAGGATGAATTGAAAACGCCCCTCCAGGCCCGCCGTTGGGCAAAGACCAGGATCAAAAATGCGCGATGAGCCTGCCGAAATCTGCTGAAAAAAAGGGCGCGGATTTTGTCCGCGCCCTTTTGTTTGTTTAAGAATGTTTTACCGCTGGATGCGGGCCGAACCGCCTTTGGCAAAGGCCTTCACCTGCTCCACGGTCGCCATCGTCGTGTCGCCGGGGAACGTCGTCAGCAACGCGCCGTGCGCCCA
Organism: Verrucomicrobiota bacterium; assembly: GCA_050013895.1. Classification (GTDB taxonomy): domain Bacteria; phylum Verrucomicrobiota; class Verrucomicrobiia; order Limisphaerales; family UBA11358; genus UBA11358. The sequence goes on from JBEKEJ010000001.1 coordinate 2,994, forward strand.
GCCCAGCTTCACCGCCTGTTCCGGTTCCTCGCCCGTCAGCAGGCCGTGGAAAAATCCCGACGCGAAGCCATCGCCGCCGCCCACGCGGTCATACACGTTCAGTTCGGCCGTCGGCGCGGTGTAGGTCTTCCCGTCAATCCACGCCACGGCGCTCCAGCTGTGATGGTTGGTCGAGTGGACTTCGCGCAGCGTGGTGGCCACAATCTTCGCCTTCGGATATTTCTTCACGACCTGGTCCATCATCCCGAAGAACACGCTCGGATCGAGCTTGGACTTGGCGACCACGTCCGGGCCTTTCAAGCCCAGGCCCTTTTGCAAATCCTCCTCGTTGCCGACGAGGACGTCGCAATGCTCGACGATGCGTTTCATCACCGACAACGCCTTTTCCTGTCCGCCCCAGATGTCCCAGAGCTTCTGGCGGAAGTTCAAATCGAACGACGTGATGGCGCCCGCCGCCTTCGCCGCCTTCATGCCTTCGATGATCAGCTCACCCGTGGTCTCGGACAGCGCCGCGAAGATGCCGCCGCTGTGGAACCAGCGCACGCCCTGGCCGAAGATTTCCTTCCAGTTAAAATCGCCCGGCTTGAGCAAGCCGCCCGCCTCGTTGCTGCGGTTGTAGAACACCACCGGCGCGCGCACGCCGTAGCCCCGGTCGCTATAGACCGTCGCGTGGTTCGGGCCGCGCACGCCGTCGTGCTTGAACCGCTTGTAGAACGGTCTCACGCCCATCGCCTTCACGCGCTCGGCAATCATGTCGCCGATGGGATAATCCACCATGGCGGTGGCGATGCCGGTGTTCATGCGGAAACAATCGGCGAGGTTAGCGGCGCAGTTGAATTCGCCGCCGCTGACGTGGATTTTGCATTCCGTGGCCTTGCGGAAGGGGATGATGCCTGGATCGAGGCGGTGGACCAGAGCGCCGAGGGACAAAAAGTCCAGCGCGCCCTTTTCGGGGATGTTCAAACCATATTTCATTTTATATTCCTCACGATACAAGTTTTTCGCCGGCTCATTTTCGGATAAAGATCCCGAATGACCCGGGGTTTTGGTGCGCGACAGAACTAGCACGGCGGGCGCGGTTTGTCTGTAAAAAAGTGGGAATGTGGAGCGCCGATCTCCGATCCGGCGCATATTTGAGACCATCGCAACAGCGCCGAGCCGCCCGTCCTCCGTAGGGCAATAATATACTTGACTCATTGGCTTTTCTTTAGTAGGAAAAATACCCCTGTGTAAATCACGCCTAGAACAAACCATTCAGACCAAAGTTTGAGCAGGTCTGGTCGGTAATGATTCTCCGGCTGGATAAAAAATAAGCTCAACCTTTGATGGTGTTGATGAATAATTGGGTCGTTGTAATACCACGGACACAATGTCAGCGTTGCCGCAAAAAGGACGAGACATACAGCCGTCAGATATTTTTGAGGTTTGTTCATAAACTTTGTTTTGGATTTTGTTGTGATTTTCTTTTCACGCGCTCGTCCCTGATTTTCTTGTTCAACTCCGCCTTGGGAACCCGCATTAACCCCTTGGCAAGAGCTTGGAACTTTTGGAACGGAGTTTTCCCCGATATGGTTTTTTGATTCATACTGGTCGAGGTTCTCCAATCAGTCGTGAATAGGTCAATCGTTTTCCAAAAATGCCTTTGACAGCTTCCAAAAAACGGTTTGAGTCGTTTTCTTCCCTCAAATTAAACCGAAACGCCTGTTCGTCGAGGTAGCGAAACAAATGAAATGGCTCGACGCTGACATAGGTGCCCTTGATGCCCCGTTTGAGCAGGCTCCAGTAATTTTCCATGCCGTTCGTATGCACATTGCCGCGAACGTATTCTTTTGCATGGTCAATCACTTGATGGATGAAATCGCGCGCAAGCCCTTTGTATCCTACCCAATAGTCAGTGAAAATTTGTGCGCCTTTCTCGACGTTTTGATAAACCTCGTTTTGGAGCGTCTGTAATTTTGTATTGGGGATGTGTTTGGTTTTAACCTTACCATCCCGCTCCAAAATCCCCATGACGATTGCCTTGCCAACTCCGCCCGTGCCGCGTCCACGTCTGCGATTTCGGTCTTTGTGCATATTGCGGGAAAGCCCGCCAATCCAAGTTTCGTCAATCTCGACCTCTCCGTTGAACTTTTCAAAGGTGCCAGTCTGCATGGCGAGTCTTATTCTTTGCAGCATGAACCAGGCTGTTTTTTGCGTGACTCCGATTGCCCGATGGACTTCATAGGAACTGACACCGTTTTTATCATTGGCAATCATCCAGATTGCCGTAAGCCATTTGTCCAACGGCAACGCACTATCTTCAATAATCGTGCCGACGCGCACGGAGAACTGGCCTTTTTTTGTGCAGCGTTTGCATTTCCAGATTTTGCGCGTGGCGATGAATGAAACATCTTCGCATTGGCAGCGCGGGCATTTCACCTTTTCAGGCCAGCGCAGTTTAACCATGAAATCAAACGCCACTTGCTGATCTGCAAAATAGCGGACTGCTTCGACTAGGGTTTGTGGAAATTCGTTATTCATTTTCTTTTTTTGATTTAGTTTTGTCGTCCTTGGACGCGGCTGCCATCGCGCGTGCAAACGCATTGTTCCTAACAGATTGGATTGACTCTCTTTCCCTTTGCGACTTGGCCACCAATTCCTTTAAGAAGTCACGGTTTCGGTAAGCTTTTCCAAGTTCGTCAACTCTTGCTGCTATATTGGAAAGTTCCTCGACTTCTTTTTGGGGGAACATTTGGACGTAAGCGTCTTTATTGTCTATTAATTGCTTCAAAATTTGTCCGGTCAGAGAGGTCATACTGTGAATAATTCCGAGTTTCGTTTTTCCCCCACAGTAAGCATCGTGTTTTTTAACTATTTCCACCACATAAACAGCGAGCACCGCAGCGTGATCGAAAACCATGTCCGGCGCAGAAAGTTCACTCAATAAATAAGCACCCAAATTTGCCCCGCATCCAATCGCTTCATAAAATGAATTCACTTTGTTTGCTATTCCAACAATCATGTCTATTGTAAAAAGACAGGGCTTGCCGTCGAAAAAATAGGCAATCATCAGTTCGCATCCCAACTCATGTTTCCAAACAAATTCGCGCAGTTCTTCCACCGTGCAATCGCCTTGTTGAAATCGAACCCTGTCTTTTAGTTGCCGCATGGCTCGTTCCGCAAGTTCTGCAACCATTCTGTAATCGGTAATTTCCTTGTCTTTTGCCAAGCTGTTAAAAATTTCAACCGCTTGTCCTGAAAATGGCGCATACCCAGCCTGCGCGACTAAAGCGGTAAGGTTGGCAAACTCGACACTGCTTATCTTTTCCGTATCGGTTCGCTTCGTCGTGCCAGATGTGGTCTGACTATCACTGGCCAATACGATTGCATTTTCACAAATTATTCCGACGATGATTGTCACTGGATTTTTCCTTTTCGTTAAGCGTTGCGGAAAAGGATGCCGAAGCTGACAGTGTGAGTCAAGTATATTATTGCCCTCCGTAGCAGCACTACTGCGGAGGGTGGAGAGGCCGGCGCTCCGATGGCAGTGTCAGGTTACGCCAATTCCCGCTGCCGCTTTTTCTGGACAAACTTTTTGGCAGGGCGCAATGTCAAAAACATGAAATCGGACAGGCTGCATGGCACAAGAGACAGGCTGTACGATGCGGCGTCCAATATCGGTTAGGCTGACTTAGATTGTCGTGAAGCTTAGAAATCCAGTTTGGTGGCTCTTAACAGCGGGGTGTTTGGGTGCGGTTCTTAGCTGTTTAGGATTTTACGTCTTCCCTCCAGACCGAGTCGGTGTTGGCGATCCTGGATTTTGGACTGCCACTTGCCTTGCACTTCTCTTTTGGTTTGGGGTTATTTTGTTGGCCGTTTCATTGTTGGCGGGCATAGCGGGAGTGATTCGACATTCCTGTAGATGCGGCAAGCAGAAGAATGTGCCAAGCAGATGACATGAATCCTCAGCCTAATATGAGGATAGCTGTAAACTTCACCGATTGCTCGTTCGATTTTTTCCAAGAAAGTGAAAAGGCGGCTCTCTGCCGGGGAGCCGCTGCGAATCAGTTCCGAACGTTGCCACACCGGATGCGCGTGGTGTAAGTTGGGCCGGAATTTATGCTTTATTTCGCGCGCGGCTCCGCCAAGGACAATTTGTTGGTGGACGATTTGCGCGATGGCTTGTTCCAGGCGCTCGACCGTCTCGGCCGGCGCCGGCGGGTGCTGGCCGTTCCGCCGGATTTTACCCGGTTTCACTCGCAAGCGGGCGTGCTGACGAAGCTCATTTACGATTACTACGGGCCACATTTGACGGATGTTCTGCCCGCGCTGGGTACGCACACGCCGATGACGCCTGGGCAGATCGCCAAGATGTATGCTGGCGTGCCGCCGGAATTATTCCGCGTTCACAACTGGCGCACGGGCGTCGCCACGGTCGGCGAAGTGCCGGCCGATTTTGTGCGGCAGGCGACCGGCGGCGCGGTGGATTTCCCCTGGCAGGCGCAATTGGCCAATCTCATCTGGACGGGCAGACACGATCTAATCCTGTCCGTCGGCCAGGTCGTCCCGCATGAGGTCGCCGGCATGGCCAGTTACAACAAAAACATCTTCGTGGGCACGGGCGGCACGGAAAGCATCAACCAAAGCCATTTCATCGGCGCGGCCTACGGCATGGAGCGGATGATGGGGCGCGCGGACACGCCGGTGCGGCGCATTCTCAACTACGCCGCCGAGCATTTCACGAAGCCTCTGCCTATCGTGTATGTCCACACGGTGGTGGGCAACGACGCCAGGGGCAAATTGTGCGTGCGCGGCTTGTTCGTGAGCGACGACGGCTCCGGCTTCGACCGGGCCGCCGCGCTGTCGCTCAAGGTGAATTTCGATCTGCTCGATCAACCGCTCAAAAAAGTGGTCGTCCATCTGGATCCCGGCGAGTTCAAGAGCGCGTGGCTGGGCAACAAGAGCATTTATCGCACGCGCATGGCCATGGCGGACGGCGGCGAATTGATCATCCTCGCGCCCGGCTTGAAGGCATTTGGCGAGGACAAGGAGATTGACCGGCTGATTCGCAAATACGGGTATCGCGGCACGCCTGCGACGCTGGCGGCGGTCAAGGCCGACACCGGGTTGCGCGCCAACCTCGGCGCGGCGGCGCATCTCATCCACGGCTCGTCGGAAGACCGGTTCAGCATCACGTATTGTCCCGGCCATCTCACGCGGCAGGAAATCGAGGGCGTCAATTACCGTTACGCCGACCTGAAGCAGATGACGGCGCGTTATAATCCCGCCAGGCTCAGGGAGGGCTGGAACATGATGCCGGATGGCGATGGCATCTTTTACATTTCTAATCCGGCGCTCGGTTTGTGGGCGTATCGCGGGCGGTTCAAGGATTAAATCAACCCGGCAAGGACGGGCCATTACGGAAAGGCGACGGAGTGCGCCAATGGCAATGGGAACCCCCACATCCGCCCTCACCCCGACCCTCTCCCCCAGGAGAGGGAGAATCGTTCGCCGCTCCTTTGAAAATTTACATGACTGGATTGGCCGGACGTTCATCCGCAAAGCCGCTTTTTGTTCGCGGAATTTTTACACGGTCTGCGGTTCGTCAATCCCGGCCGGTTCCAGTTTTGGCGCGAGCAGGTGGACGATGAGCAGCGCGGTGGCATAAGCCAGGCTGGCCATGATGAACACGGGCAGATAATTGCCGGTCACCTTCAAGACCTTGCCCGTGACGAAAAACAAAATGATGCCGCCGGCCGCGCCCATCATGCCGCCGAGGCCGGTGACCGAGCCGACGACGCGTTTGGGGAACATGTCGCCGGCGAGGCTGAAGGCATTGGCCGACCAGCCCTGATGCGCCGAGGCCGCGATGGTAATCAACACGGCGGCAACCCATTTGTTGTCGGTGATGGCGGAATATGTGACAGGCAGCACGCAGGCCGCGCAGATGAACAGCGTGGTCTTGCGCGCGCGGTTGACCGTCCAGCCAATCTTCATGAATCTCCCGGCCAGCCAGCCGCCCGCGATGCTGCCGACGGAGGCGACGACGTAAATGAGCATGATCATGTATTTGCGGTCGTCCGGGCCGAGGCCGAATTTTTTGTTGAAGAAATCGGGCGAACCAAACAAATAAAACCACCAGAAACAATCGGTCATGCCTTTGGAAACACAGAACGCCCAGGTCTGCCGGTGCGGAAGCAATTTGCGCCACGGGATTTTCACCGTGGCCTCGACCGGCTCGTTTTGGATGATGGCCAGTTCGGCGGCGTTGACGCGCGGATGTTGGTCCGGCTTTTTGTAAATCGCCAGCCAGGCGATGATCCAGCAGAGGTCAATCAGCGCGGTAATGACGAATGCGCCGCGCCAGCCAATCACAATGCCGCCGATGGTGAGCGCGGAGAACTGGGCAACGACAAAGGGCAATGCCCACGGCACCAGGAGTCCTCCGACATTCGAGCCGGAATTAAAAAGTCCGGTCGCCAGCGCGCGCTCGCACTTCGGAAACCACTCGGCGGTGGTTTTGATCGCGGCCGGGAAGTTGCCGCCTTCGCCCAAACCCAGCAGGATGCGGCAGACGAAAAAGCCCGTGACGGCGCTGCCAAACAGCCCGCCAATTTCCGGCGCGAAAGCGTGCGACAGCGAGGCCAGTCCCCAGAACGCGCAGGCCAGCACAAATCCCCACCGCAAGCCCAGTATGTCCATGACGCGCCCCATCACCAGCAGGCTGACGGCATAGGCGGCATTGAAGGCGACCTGCATATTCCAGTATTCTTCATCCGTCCAGCCGATGGTGTTCTTGAGTTCCGGGGCAAGATTGCCGAAGACGCCGCGGTCAATGTAGTTGGCCGTTGTCACCCAGAAAAGCAGGGCGCAGATGACCCAGCGATAATGGCTCGAAACCGGCGTGGTTTGGTTTGCGGGATTCACGCGCCCGAAAATACCCGGAAAAAAACCCGCCATTCAAGCGTTGAAATCCATCTTTACAAAGCGGCGGCGGTTATGCCACACTGTACGATTATGTTGAAGAAATTTCTGGCAGTTCTGCCGCTGCTGTTGCTGGCCGGCTGCGCCACCACGTTCACGCGTCTGACGCCGCTGGAACAGCCGCGCAATCCCAACAACCTTTATCCGGTCGAAGTCGCCTTCAATTCCTCACAGCAATCGCTGCGCTGGGACAGCATCCAGCCCAGCGTGCTCGTCAATGGCGTGCTGTACCCGATGCGCCAGGTGCCGATGATGCAAAATCGCTGGGACGGTTTCGTGCCGGTGCCGCCAGGGGCAAATTCCGTCAGCTACCGTATCAAATTCGATTATCTCTACAACGTTTTCGGGCAACCACCCAAGCCCGACAGCGCCTTTTCGCCGGTGTACAAGCTGACCATCATTGACCAGTAAGGCAGGTCAATGCCGGGGCCGGAGCAGGATCGCTTTTTTGTCCGAGCCTTCCACTTCGACGCTGTGCGTTTCCACGTCGGGGTCGTCCTTCAACGCGTGATGCACGATGCGGCGGTCAAAGGCGTTCAAGGCCTCCAATTCCACCGCGTCGCCCCAGCGCCGGACTTTTTCGGCGGCGTCCTTCGCCTTTTTCACGAGCGCCTCGCGCGCCTGCGCGCGGTAGCCGCCCACGTCCACCATCGCCTTGGGCGAGTTGGGGTCCTGCTGGAAGAGCAGGCGGTTGGTGATGTATTGCAAATCGGCCAGGGTCTGGCCCTGGCGGCCGATGAGCCGGCCGGCGTCCTCGGTTTTCACGTCGAGCAAAAGGCCGTCTTCCAGCTGGTGTTCCTCGACGGCGGTTTGAAAGCCGAGCAACGCCAGAATTTTTTCCAGGGTTTCTTTGGGTTGGGCGGGCATAAGCAAGTTGAGGGTTGAAGGATGATGGTTGAGCGTCGCCAGTTACACGGGGTTATTTTTTCTTTTTTGACACAGGCGTCAATGCCGGATTTGCCGCCGGCGCCACCGGGTCGCGCAGATTTTTCGTCAGCTTGGTTTGCAGAATGGTCAGTAAATTGTTCACCGTCCAGTAGAGCGCCAGTCCCGCCGAGTAGTTGTAAAGAAACACCAAGAAGATCAACGGCAGGTAGCGCATGATTTTGGCCTGCGCCGGGTCCATGCCCGGCGAGGGCGGCGTCAGGTGCGACTGCCACAGCATCGCCCCGCCCATCAGCAGCGGCAGCAGGTTGAACGGGAAATCAATTCCCGGAATCATGAAGAGCGTGTCCGGCTTGGACAAATCCTTGACCCACAGAAAACTGGCGCCGCGCAATTCAATGGCGCTGCGCAGCATGGTGAAAAAGCCGATGAACACCGGCGTCTGGATCAACATCGGCAAACAGCCGCTCACCGGGCTGACCTTGTGTTTCCGCCAAAGTTCCATTTGCTTCTGCGTGAATTTTTGCGGGTCGTCCTTGTACTTTTCCTTGAGGGCCTTGACTTCCGGCGCCAGCGCCTGCATCCGTTTCATCGAGCGCGTGCTCTTCGCCATCAACGGCCAGAACACCACCCGGATGATGATGGTGATTAACACGATCACCCAACCGTAACCCAGCCGCGTCACGTCGTGCAGCCAGTTCATCGCCAGCAGCAGCGGCTTCGCGCAAAAACCAAAGAACCCGCCGAAGCCCATCACGTTGTCGGCGTGATTTTGAAACTGCGCGCCAATGGCCGCCAGCGTCCGATACTCCTTCGGCCCGGTGAAGAAAACGATTTGCCGCTCGATGGTCTGGTTGGTGGCCAGCGTCTGCGCCGGATAAAGCAGGGCCGTCTGGACGCCTTGCGGCGGCGGTGCGCCCGGAACCGGTTCGACATTCGGGAACAGCGGCAAGGTAACAGCCCGCGCGACGATTTGCTCCGCCGGCTGCTTGGGTATCGCCAGCAGCGTGAAGAACTGGTTGTGCGCCGCCGCCCAGACGACGTTGTTTGAACCGGCAATATATTCCGGCCGCGGCGCGCCGCGAAAACAACCGAACCCGGAGCCGGAAAACCACGAGAACGGGGTGTCGTGCGAACTCGCGCCATTAAACCACATCACGCCTTCGTACATGGAATAGTTGTTGTCGTCCGGCCCCATCGGCGTGGCCGTGCCCACAACCAGTTCCTGCGCCGGCAGCGCGAGCGGTTGGTCCGAGGTGTTCTCAAAGCGCACGCTGGCGTTCAACAGATAGTTCGACCCGAGATGAAACTCCTTTACGAGCCGCAAACCGTTGGTGAACGATTTCGCGGCGCGAATCCCATGGTCGGTTGTCGTCAAGGTGAAAACGCCGTCGCCGACGAAACCGGCATCGCCCAAAACCGCCAGCACCGGCGCGGGGGCGCGGGTGTTCAGCGTGGCCACCGCGTTGGTCGGGTTTTCTTTCCGGGTCTTCCAGCGCGCTGAAACCGTTTCGGGGTAATCCAGCAACTCAACCAGTTTCAGGCCGCCGCCGCGCGAGGTGAATGTGTAACGCGCGCTCTGGTTGGCCAGCACCATCGTCTTTTCTGCGACGTTGGTGTCGAAGGAATAAGCCGGGACCGCGGCGGGCGCGGGCAAAGCGGCGCCGGCACTGGCCGTTGTCGTTTGGGCCGCCGCGGGCGCGTTGGTGGCCGCTGGCGGCTGCGACAATCGCGAGTAATTATACTTTTGCTGCTCGTAGAAACACAGGCCGAGCAGAATGGCGCAGAGCGTGACAACGATGATGCCGGTGCGGTCCATGAGAAATTAGATTCCGAAATCCCAGCTTCGAACTCCGATCTCCTGCTGGGGAACCGGGTCGTGCCCGCCCCCGCCCCAGGGCTGACAGCGGCAGATCCGCTTCGTCGTCAGCCATCCGCCGGCGATGGCGCCGTGCATGCGCATCGCCTCCATCGCGTATTCGGAGCAGGTGGGTGTAAAGCGGCAGCCGCAGGCCGGCCCGAACAAAAAAGTCTGCGCCGGCGAAATCGTCCAGCGGTAAACGCGGATCAAAAGAATGAGAACGGATTTGGGAACATTCAACATCCAACATTCAACACTCAACGCCCGATGGCGACGCGCTCCAGTCGTCATTGGATGTTCGATGTTGAATGTTGAGCGTTGAATGTTCTTCATGTCATTTCAACAAGCCCGCGCGCCGCAACGTCACCAGAAAATCTTTCTCAACGTCGGCGAATTTCTTCCCGGCAATTGAATTTCGCGCCACGAGAACGAGTTCCACCGGCTGGGAGAATTCATGCTGGTGCTGGCGGAAACTTTCCCGGAGCAGCCGGCGCGCGCGGCTGCGTTCCACCGCGCCGCCGATTTTGCGGCCGGTGACGACCCCGAGCCTGGGCGCGGCGCCATCCGGCAACCGGTTCCAGTTGGCGATGAGACAGCCCTGGGCGAGCCGCTGGCCCTGCTGCCGCACCCGCGTGAAATCTCGGTTTTGACCCAGACGCGATTTGCGTCCCAACCGCAAGCGACTGGGGTCTGGCGTCTGGGGTCTGGCGTCTGGGGCCGGGGCGGGCATGAGCGCGCGGGTTAAACCGGTGTCAGGCGGTAGCGGCCCTCGCGGCGGCGGTTGCGGAGCGTGGCGCGGCCGCTCTTGCTGGATTTGCGGGCAAGAAACCCGTGCTGCCGTCTGCGGCGGATTTTCGAAGGTTGATACTGGCGTTTCATAAATTAATTCAGCTTCCTTCCGGGAGAAAAACCGGAGTGTCGAGAATAGCCGTGAAACGCCTCGTGTCAAGGCGGGGTTCGGCCGGACCGCTCCTTGTGCTTGATCATATTTTTCGGCTTAATCCCATTCCATCCTTCCGGCGATTACGATCAGGAACAGGATTAGGATCAGGACATTGCCAACGCCCGCCGCGTCCTGCGTTTGAGTTGCCATTCTGGCCCTCCAGTTGATTGCCAAATTCACTTCACATTCAGCTCGCGCTGGATGCCGAATTTTTCGATGCGCTTGCGCAGCGTGGCCCGCGTGATGCCGAGCAGTTTGGCGGCGTGAACCTGGTTGTCGCCCGTTTCCTTGAGCGCCTGAATGACGAGTTCGCGCTCGACGGCCGGAATGACCTTCAACTTCGGATCGCGCCGGGCCCACTGGAACAACTGCCGGGCCAGCGCAGCGGCGTCGGTCGCGGTGGCGTCGCCCACGACGCCAGCCGCCGGCAGCGGCGGCGCGCCGCCGCCACTCTGTCCGGAAATCTCCGGCGGCAGATCGCCCAGTAAAATCGCCTCGCTCTTGGCCAGGACGTGGGCGCGGCGGATGGCGTTCTCCAGCTCGCGCACATTGCCCGGCCAATGATATTTTGCGAGCGCCTTGATGACGCTGGCGGCAATGGATTTCGGCGGGCGTTGCTGTTCGCGCGCGATTTTCTCCAGAAAATAATTCACCAGCAGTGGTATGTCGTCGCGCCGGTCGCGCAGCGGCGGAATGTGAATGCGCACGACGTTGAGCCGGTAGAAAAGGTCTTCGCGGAACTGTCGGGCAGCGACGGCCGCCTCCATCGCCTTGTTCGTCGCTGCGATGACGCGCACGTCCACCCGGATGGGCTGGTTGCCGCCGACGCGCTCGAACATGCCGGATTGCAGCACGCGCAGGATTTTTGTCTGCGTGGCCGGCGTCATGTCACCGATTTCATCCAGAAAAATCGTGCCTTGGTCGCATTGCTCGAATTTGCCGATGCGCTGGTTGGCCGCGCCGGTGAACGCGCCTTTCTCGTGGCCGAAGAGTTCGCTTTCGAGCAATGGTTCGGGGATCGCGGCGCAATTGACCGCCAGAAACGGCTGCCGGCTGCGGTTGCTGTGATGGTAGATCGCGCGGGCGACGAGTTCCTTGCCGGTGCCGCTCTCGCCGGTGATGAGCGTGGTCGCATCGCTGGCGGCGACCTGCCCGATGAGCTTGAAAACCTGCTGCATCGGTTCGCTGCGGCCGACGATGCCCAGTTCGTAATCCTCGGATTCGAGCAGCGGCTCGTAGGAAACAACCTGTTTCATGTCGCGCGCGGCCTTGAGCGCGTTGGCGACGATCTCCTTGAGCTTCGGCACGTCGAAGGGCTTGAGCAGGTAATCGTAGGCGCCCAGCTTCATCGCCTCGATGGCGGTCTGCGTCGTGCCGTAGGCGGTCATCAAAATGACGAGCAGTTTGGGATCGGCGGCGCGGAGGCGGCGGAGCGTTTCCAGGCCGTTCATGCCGCCCATCCGCACGTCCATCAGCACGAGGTCGGGTTTGAATTTGGGAATGACCTTCAGCCCTTCCTCGCCGGAGGATGCCGTGGCCAGCTCGATTTCCGGCGAATCAAAAATCCGCTGGAACGAATACCGCACGTCTTCCTCGTCATCAATCAGCAGCAGCTTGCTCATTTGGCCAAGGCCGAGGATAACCGATTTTTGCCTGGCGGACAGCGAATTTTGCGCAATGAAATACGGCATTTCACTGTTTGACCTTGCGCCATTCAACGCCTACACTCACAACCCATTTTGATATGAAAATCATCGTATGCGATCCGGTCTCGCCCAAGGGCATTGCGCTCCTGCAGCAGCGGCCGGAATTCCAGGTGGTGGTGCTCCCGAAGCGGCTGGCGGAGGCGGAATTGCTCCCGGTGGTGGCCGACGCCACGGCGCTGGTCGTGCGTTCGGAAACCAAGGTCACGCGCAAGGTCATCGAGGCCGCCAAACAACTCCGCGTGGTCGGGCGCGCGGGCGTGGGTGTGGACAACGTGGACGTGGAAGCGGCCACGCAGCACGGCATCGTGGTGATGAACACGCCCGGCGGCAACACGGTGACGACGGCGGAATTGAGCTTTGCCCTGTTGCTGGCGCTCGCGCGCAAGGTGCCGCAGGCCCATTCCTCGATGGCCGCGGGCAAGTGGGACCGCAAACTGTTTCAGGGCCTGGAACTGGCCGGCAAGTCCCTCGGCGTGCTCGGCATGGGCCGCATCGGCACCGAAGTCGCCAAACGTGCCGTCGCGTTCGGCATGCGCGTCATCGCCTACGATCCTTATCTGACCGAAGACCGCGCCCGGGCCATCGGCGCGGAATTTGCCGACAGCGTGGACGATCTTTATCGCGCGGCGGATTTCATCACCGTCCACATGCCGGTGACGCCGGAAACCAAACACATGCTGAACGCCGCCGCGTTCGCCAGGATGAAACCCGGCGTGCGCCTCGTGAATTGCGCGCGCGGCGAAATCGTCGTCGAGGCCGATCTCATCGCCGCGCTCGAATCCGGCAAGGTGGCCGGCGCGGCGCTGGATGTTTTCGCCGCCGAACCGCTGCCGGCCGACCATCCGTATCGCCGGCAGCCAAATTTGATTCTCACGCCGCACTTGGGCGCGAGCACGGCGGAGGCGCAGGAAAAATGCGGCATTGAAGTGGCCGAGGTCATCGCCGGTTATCTGCTCACCGGCGAAGTCCGCAACGCGGTAAACCTGCCCTATCTCGACGCCAAGACCTACGAGCAGGTGAAGCCCTACCTGCCGCTGGGCGAGGCGCTCGGCAAATTGCTGGCGCAACTGGCGCCGGCGAACGCCGACCGGCTTTACATCACCTACGGCGGGCACGCGCGCCAGTTGCCGAACATTGATCCGGTCACGCGCGCGGTGTTGCGCGGCTTTCTGTCGGGCGGCCATTTGAAGGACGTGAACAACGTCAACGTCCGCAGTGTGGCCCAAAGCCTCGGCCTCACCGTCGAGGAAAAGAAATCCGACGAACCGGTGACTTTCAACGAATGGCTGCACGTGCAGGTGTTCAGCAACGGGCACAAGCTGATATCCGCCGGCGGAACCTTCTTCGGGTCGCCGAACAATCCGCGCATCGTGCGGTTGTTCAGCACGCCGGTGGAGATTCCCGTCAGCGGCACGCTCCTGCTGTTGAACAACAAGGACCGGCCGGGCATCATCGGCTATCTGGGGACGTTGCTGGGCAAGCACAAAGTGAACATTGCCAACATGAGCTTGACGCGCGACACTGCGGGCGGGCTGGCGTTGACGGTGCTGAATCTCGACAGCGCGCCGCCACCGGCGGTGTTGGAAGAGCTTCAGAAAGACCCTGACATCAGCAATGTGAAAGTGGCAAGATTGTAACCGTCGTCCAACCAATTGAAAAATGAAGACTGAAATGAAAATGATTGTCCCCGTCACCCTGGCCGCGCTCGTTTTTGGAGCGTGCTCCACCCCGGCCGCCACTGACCCTGCGTCCACGAATGCCGCACCGGCGGCGACCGCCACGAACTTCAATCCCGAAGCCGCGATGAGCGTGTTGTTCGGCGACCCCGTGATTGTCAAAGGCAACGGCCTTGAGATCAAGCGCAGCCAGTTGGATTCCGTGGCCAGCACCTTCAAAGAAATGCTCGCAGCCCGCGGATTGGCCGTGCCGCCCAATGTGGATGGGCAGGCGTTAAGGCAGTTGATTTTTCAACAATTGATACTCAGCAAAGCCACCGAGGCCGACAAGACCAAGGGCAAGGAGCAATTTAACGCTTTTTTGCAGAAGTTAAAAACCGCCCAGCACTTTACGGATGAACAGCTTAATCAAACGTTGGAAAAACAGTTGATACTGATGGGACAGACCCGAAGCCAGTGGGAGAAACAGCAAATTGAACAAGCCACCATCCCGGTCGTGCTGGAACGTGAATTGAACATCACTGCGACCGACGCCGAAGCAAAAGATTACTACACCAACCATCCGGCGGATTTCGAGCAACCGGAAAAAGTCCATCTGGCTGACATTCTGCTTTTGACGCTGGACCCGAATACCGGATCACGACTGTCGGCGGATCAGCAGCAGGCCAAACGCAAAAAAATAGATGATCTGCTCAAGCGCGCGCGCGGCGGCGAGAATTTTACGAATCTCGCGGCGCAGTATTCCGAGGATCCAAACTCGAAGGACAATGGCGGTGAGCTGCCGCTTGTCTCACGGGACCAACTGCCGCCGGAACTGGCGGCGTCGGCGTTTTCACTCACTAACAACCAGGTCAGCGACGTCATCGAAATGTCTTCCGGTTATTGCATCATCAAGATGCTGGACAAAATCCCGGCCAAAAAAATGGATTACGCGACCGTGGCCGACGATTTGAAAGACGTATTGAAGGGGCAGAAAATCAATCGGCTGGCGCCGGCCTATCTGGAGAAATTGAAAACGGCATCCGGTGCGGAAATTCTGGATCCAAAACTGAAGGAGATGGAAATGGCTGCGGAAGCGGCCGCTTCCAACGCGCCTGCCATGACACCGGGGAAATGACTCGGGCTTGCCAAAGGCACCGCGTCCAGCCATGTTCGAGAGCGTTATGAAAACAAAAATGGCCATTGTCATACTCGCGGTGGTTTCTGCGGGATTGCTGGTCGCTTTGATTGCCGTGAACAAGACCACCAGCGACCAGTTGAAACACAACGCGGCCGTCATTCTGGCGTCTTCCAACCAGTTGATGGCCGCCAATGATCATGTCAACGACCTGCAGCAAGTCAATCTGGTGTTGACCAATAATTTTATCGCCAGTCAGCGACAGATCGCGGCGCTTTCCAATAGTTTGCACGAGACCTCCAGTGCGCTGGCCTCTGCCCGGGCGACGCTTCAGGGCGATCAGGACCAAATTACCAACCTGAACGGCCGCATCGCCGACCTGGAAGCGCAGAACAAGGCGTTGGATGATCGTGCCACCGCGCTGACCAACACCATCGAAACGCTTAACGGGCAAATCGCCGACACCGAACGAAAGCTCGCCGATTCCGAAACCAACAATGTATTCCTCGAAAAGCAATTGCAGCAGCAAATCGCGCAAAGGGCCGAATTGGAACGCAAGTTCGATGACCTCAATGAAGTCCGCGCCCAGGTCAAAAAGTTGCGCGACGAACTGTTTGTTGCCCGGCGGTTGCAGTGGATGCGCAGCGGCGTCACCGACCAGAAGGGCGCCGAATTGCTGGTGCAGCCGCGCACCGCCGCCTCCGTCGCCGCCGCCGCCGCCGCGGTCAAGCAGCCGCCGCGTTACGATTTGAACGTTGAAGTCGGTTCCGACGGCTCCGTCCATGTCATTCCGCCGCCGACCAATGCGACGACGCATACACCGGCGCCCTAAGCGGTTGGCGCCGCGGGGATCTGTTCGCAAATTGCCGATGCCGACTTACGAATATATTTGCGAGAAATGCGGGTGCGAGTTTGAGGCCTTTCAGGCCATTTCCGCCAAACCGCTGCGAATTTGCCCGGAGGCATCCTGCGCCCGGAAAAAATGGGGGCGCGGGCGCGTGAAACGCAAAATCAGCGCCGGCGGCGGCCTGCTTTTCAAGGGCAGCGGCTTTTATACCACCGATTATCGGAGCGAAGGCTACCAACAGGCGGCGAAAAAAGAATCCGCTCCGTCCAAACCCGAATCCAAACCCGCCGAGACCAAAACTGCTCCGGCAAAATCCGCGCCCAAGGCGGATAAAAAATGATCGGCCCGTTGAACCGGTTAATCGTTCAAGCGTTGAAACGGTTCAACGATCCTATGGTCCAACGATTGAACGGACCGGCGCTTTTGGTCTGCGCGTTGTTTTGGCCGGTGTTTGCCGGCGGACAACCCTCCCCACCGGCTGTGAATTCCGTGCAAAGCGCTTCCGGCCAGTTCGTTGTGACCGGCCCGGCGCAATTTTCATCGCCCGTTCGTCCGCCCGGCCTGGCAATGAATACCAATCTGGTCCGGCTGGAACCGGCCCTGTTGTCGGTCTCCGCCGAGCGCATCAAAGAATCGCTCCGGCGCAAGCTCGGCATTGATCCCAACGCGCCCTGGCAGGGGAAAATTTTTCTGGTCCTGCATCCGGCGCAATTGCCCGACGAAGACGTTACGATTGTCTCCCAGCCTTTCCTCAACGGCTGGAATTATCGGGTGCAATTGCCGGACGTTCTGCCGCCATCCCGTTTCCTGCGCGCGATGACCAGCGTGTTGCTGCTGGAACTGGCCAATCGCAACGCCACGGGCGCGCGCGCCGCGGAAATCCCCGGCTGGCTGACCGACGGTCTGGCCCAACAATTGCCCGCCGCCGGTTCGCCGGAAATTATTCTGTCGGCGCCGGGCCGGCTCGTGGACGGCCTGCCGCAAAGCCGCACGGTCATAACGCAGCGCGGGGTGGACCCGCTCGCCGGCGCGCGCCGCGTGTTGCGCGACCATGCCGCGCTGACGTTCGACCAATTGAGCTGGCCGGCCGACGCCCAACTGACCGGCGAGGATGGCGGTGTGTATCTAGCCAGCGCACAATTGTTCGTGAGTGAATTGCTCGGCCTGCAAAACGGCCCGGCGCATTTGCGGACGATGCTCGCGGCTTTGCCGGGTTGTTATAACTGGCAGACCGCGTTTCAAAGCGCGTTCCGTGAATATTTTCCGCGGCCGCTCGACGTGGAAAAATGGTGGGCCCTGCAGGTCGTGAGCTTCGTGGCGCATGGCCCCGGGCCGCGGTGGACGCCCGCCGTCAGCCGCGAAGAACTGGATGAAATTTTGAGCGTGCCGGTGGAAGTTTGGACCGCGTCAAACACCCTGCCCGCGCACGCGGAAATTTCCCTGCAGGCCGTCATCCGCAATTTTGAGCCGCCGCGCCAGGTGGCGATTCTTGAATCCAAATTGCGCGATCTCGAACTGGCACAACTCCGCGTGGCCGCGCCGCTGGCCGCCTTGACGGATGAATATCGCCGTACCGTTGCCAATTACCTCGGCCAGAACCGGGAAATCCGCCAGCCGCTTTGGAGCAAACATCCGTTGCCGCCGAAAACGGGCGCGCGCGCGACGTTGAAAAAACTGGACGCACTCGACACGCAACGGCAGACCATCGAATCGTCCATCAAACCGGACGTGTTCACCCCATAAAGCTTGAACGCGGCGATGCCGGCCATGGCCGACTTGACAGGGCTCAATTCAAACTTATAGTTTTCATTTGAAATGAAGGATGACAATTCGCAGGCAAATGGCGGGGAGCCGCCATCCGGCCGCCGATTCCGATTTTTGAAGGAATTTCACTCCGCCGGTCGTGGCTTCTGGCACGATGTTCCGGCGGCCGATTGGAACGACTGGCGCTGGCAGCTCAAGCACCGCATCGCCACACCAGAGCAATTGCAGCGGCTGATGCCCACGCTCACCCCGGAGGAATTCGCCGGCGCAAAACTGGCGAACCACAGGCTCGCGCTCGCCATCACGCCGTATTTCTTCAACTTGATTGATCCGGCGGATGAACATTGCCCGATTCGCCGCCAGGTCATACCGCGCATTGAGGAAATCCACACCGCGCCGTGGGAAATGAGCGATCCCTGCGGCGAGGATTCGCACTCGCCCGTGCCCGGACTCGTGCATCGCTACCCCGACCGCGTGCTGTTCCTCGTCACCGACCGCTGCGCCGCGTATTGCCGCTATTGCACGCGCTCCCGGCTCGTCAGCAACGCCAGCGGCTACGATTTCCATCCCGAATTCGACCGGCAAATCGCCTACATCGCGCAACACCCCGAAATCCGCGACGTGCTGTTGAGCGGCGGCGACCCGTTGTTGCTGAGCGATGAAAAACTGGATGGCCTTTTGGGCCGGCTGCGCGCCATTCCGCACGTTGAATTTTTGCGCGTCGGTTCGCGCATCCCGACCTTCCTGCCCCAGCGCATCACGCCCGGACTCTGCGCCATGTTGAAGAAATTCCATCCGCTGTTCATGAGCATTCACTCGAACCATCCGCGCGAACTGACCACGGAAGTCCGCGACGCGCTGGGCCGCCTCGCCGATGCCGGCATCCCGCTCGGCAACCAGTCCGTCCTCCTCAAACACGTCAACGACGATGCCGGCGTGATGCAGGCGCACGTCCAGAAACTTCTGATGTGCCGCGTGAAGCCGTATTATCTTTACCAGTGCGATTTGATTTCCGGCTCGGCGCACCTGCGCGCCAGCGTCCGCAAAGGCATTGAAATCATGACCCAACTGCGCGGCCACACGACCGGTTATGCCGTGCCGCAATACGTCATCGACGCGCCCGGCGGCGGCGGCAAGGTGCCCATCAATCCGGACTACGTATTGAGCCACAACCCCGACCGCGTGGTGCTGCGCAATTACGAGGGCAAAATTTTCGAATATCCCGAAGCGCCCGACGGCACGCCGCTGGTCAACGCGCCAAAAGAAATTGAAGACCCGCAATTGGCCTGATTCCCGGCCAAACCGCGGCTGCTAGGCGATCCGACATCTTTCGTTCTTTCGTGATGTGGTAAAAATTTTGCTTGCGCCCAAAGTTCGCCTACTTATATTCGTTATCCCTTGTCTCAAAAAATGTTATTTTTTGGTGAAGCCGGGCGGTTTCACTGATTGATGACCGGGAAACAAGGTGTGTGCAAAAACGAAGAAAGGAAGAAATATGAAACTCAAGATTATTGGTGCCGGTATCGCAACGTGTCTGGTTGCCGCCTCGCTCAGCGGGTGCGGAAACAAGGAAACCACGCCTCCTTCGACGGAAGTCCCAAAAGCTCCTGAAAGCGCAATGCCGAACGCACCGGCCGCTGCCCCCGCCGCGCCCGCCGCCGCGCCCGCCGCCGAAAAGGCCGCAGCCACGGCGGTCACGCAGGCCACCCAGGCGGTGCAACAGGCGACCACCGCCGCCGCCCCTCAAACTGATGCGGCCACGGCGCAGGCGCAGGGATTGATTGACAAGGCGAAGAACTTCGTCACCGAGAAGAAGTATCAGGACGCGCTGGATACTGTCAATCAGTTGAACAACATGAAATTGACACCGGACCAGCAAAAGCTGGTGGACGATCTGAAGGCGCAAATTCAAAAACTGATGGCTGCTCAGGCGACGTCCGAAGCCACCAAAGCGGCCGGCGGCCTTTTAGGGAAATAGCGTCAGCTTCGCACTGGCTCGGAAAATTCAGCCGCTGACGAACGCCAGCGGCCCAAACAATTGCGACCATGAACCCGAAATCCTTTCACACCTGGAAATTCTTCCGCGCCGGCGGCTTCAACCAGGTTGTCCTCAACTCGGGAGCGGATCTCCTCGACCTCGACCAGTTAGACCAGAAGCTCTGGGTCGCCTTGGCCTGTCCCACCACGGGCGTCGAGTTCGATAAAACCACACTCGCGCTGATCGACACGGACAAGGACGGTCGCATCCGCGCGCCGGAACTGATTGCCGCCGTCAAATGGGCCGTTGGCCTGCTCCATAACCCGGATGACTTGCTTAAGGGCAGCCCGACGCTGCGTCCGGCGGCGATCAACGACGCCAATCCGGAGGGTAAATTGATTGCCAATTTTGCCAGGCAGGTGCTGGGTAAGACGGATAACGCGGAAATCACCATTGACGAAGCCGCCACCGCCGCGCAGACCTTCGCCGCCAAACCGTTCAACGGCGACGGCATCGTGCCCGCCGACTCCGCCGGTGACGACGCCACCAGGGCGGTTATCGCCGACATCATCACCTCCCTCGGTGCGGACACCGATGCCAGCGGTAAACCCGGCGTCAGCCAAGCCAAAGTGGATCAGTTTTTTGCCGAGGCCGCAGCCTATTCTGATTGGTGGAAAAAGGCCGAAGCTGACACCGCCGTGTTGCCGCTGGGCGTGAACACCGAAGCGGCCTCCGGCGCCGTCAAGGCTGTCAAAGCCAAGGTGGACGACTATTTTGCGCGCGGACGGCTGGCCGCCTTCGATCCGCGCTCCGTCAATGCGCTGAACCGTGACGAGAAGGAATACGCCGCCTTGGGTGCCAAAGATTTGACCAACACGCACGCCGACATTGCCAGTCTGCCGCTGGCGAAAGTCGGAGCCACCGCGCCGCTGCCGCTGACGCAAGGCATTAACCCGGCGTGGGCCAACGCCATTGCCGCGCTGCAAACCAACGCCATCGTCCCCTTGCTCGGCGCCCGAACCGTGCTGACCGAGGCCGATTGGAACGCGCTGGTCGGCAAACTCGCCGCTTTCGATGCCTGGAATGCGGTCAAGACCGGCGCCGCGGTCGAAAAAATCGGATTGAAACGCGCGCGGGAGATTCTCGCCACGAAAGCCAAAGACACCCTGACCGCTCTCATCGGCAAAGACAAGACTGAGGAAGGACATGCCCAAGCCGTAATTGGCCTGCACCGCCTGATCCACTACCACCGCGATCTGGCTAAACTTTGTCGTAACTTCGTCAATTTTGCCGATTTTTATGGCCGGAAGGACAAAGCCATTTTCCAGGCGGGCACGCTTTATCTCGACCAGCGCAGTTGCGATCTCTGCCTCATGGTGGATGACGCGGGCAAACATGCCGCGATGGCCGCGCTCGCGGGGACCTACCTCGCCTATTGTGACTGCACGCGCAAAGGCAGCGGGGAAAAACTGTCCATCGTCGCCGCGTTCACCGGCGGCGATTCGGACAATCTCATGGTGGGCCGCAACGGGATTTTCTACGACCGCAAAGGCCGCGACTGGGACGCCACCATAACCAAGCTCGTGGACAACCCCATCAGCATCCGGCAGGCGTTCTGGTCGCCTTATAAGAAGCTGGTGCGCCTGATTGAGGAACGCGCTGCCAAACAGGCCGCGGCCGCGGAGGCCGGTGCCAACGCGCAATTGACTGCCGCTGCCAACGCTCCAGCTGCCCCGGTGGCGCCAGCGGCCCCAGCGGCCCCAGCCGCTCCGGCCAAACCCGCATTTGACCCCAGCGTCATCGCCCTGCTCAGTTTGGCGTTGGGCACTTTGGCAGCGGCGTTTGCGGGTCTTTTGGGTTTCCTTGGCAAATTTGAAACGTGGCAGGTGCCGCTGGTCATCGTCGGCATCATGCTGGTCATTTCCGCTCCGTCCATGGCCATTGCCTGGTTGAAGTTGCGCAAGCGCAACCTCGGGCCGATCCTCGACGCCAACGGCTGGGCCGTGAATGCCAAGGCCAAAATGAATGTTCCATTCGGCGGCGCGTTGACCGGGGTGGCGGCCCTGCCGCCAGGTTCCACCTTCGGCGCGGCGGATGCGTATGCCGAAAAACCCTCCATCTGGCCCAAACTGCTCCTCTTCGCCTTTGGCGTCTGGTTCATCTGGGCATTCCTCAATGACAGCGAAGGCCGCTTGTGGCGCTGGACTGAAGGCAAAGACAGCCTCGCTGGTATTCATAAGATTGCCAAAGTTCCCGTGGCCATCCAGAAAGCCTTGGATGAACAAATCGAGAAGACTAAGACTCCGTCGACCCCGGCCGTTCCAGCCGCCCCGTCGGCCCCGGCTACTTCGACAACTTCCGCCGCGCCGGGTACGCCATAATCCATCGCCTCAATTCCATGCCCGGGTGTTCGCATCCGGGCTTCCTTATTTCCTGCGCGTGCAAATATCATTTTGATGGCCGCGAATCCGCCGCTCTGGCAGATGCCGCTGGAATCGCAGGCATCCTCCTCGCGATCTTCCATCCCCTCAATGATCATCGCGTAGCTCAAACTGCGGAAACGCAAACTCGGCCCCATCCTCGACGCCAAGGGTTGGGCTGTAAACAAGGCAAAAATCAATGTGCTCTTCGGCGGTTCGCTGACCGAAGTCGCCGTCCTGCCGCCCGGTTCGCAGCGCGACCTGGTGGATCCCTTCGCCGAGAAATGGAAGACGTGGGGATTGCAGGCAACGATTATCGTCATTCTGTTGCTTGCCGGCTATGGGTACTTTGGCAAGCTCGACAACGTGCTGCCCGACACAATCAAGAGCACGACCGTCCTTGGCACCAATGCGCCGGCTTCCGGACGTCATTCTCCTGCCGATTCGGGCGTGACGAATACAAAGGCGACAGCAACTGGCTCGCTGGCAAAGTAGCGCGTCAATCCCTAAGCTTTTGCGCAAATTATGCGCAAAATTAGGTATTGACAAATTGAATGATGTGGATAAACATTCAGCTAATCATTCTGGCGGGTATTCTCAAATTGTCTCACCGCGGAAACCCGCCACAATAATTGAAAGGCACAAAGTACCACAACTAACAACCAACTAGATCTATGAAATCGAAAATCATATACGTTAGATACGGCTTGGCCGTGGCCGTAGCCGCCATCCTCGCCGGTTGTGCGTCAAACTCAACCTTAACCCAAACCGTCGATCACCCGTCCAATTATCGTTCAGGTTCCAGTTTGGACGAAGTGAATGCCGGGTATGACACCTTTGGCCGTAAATTGGCCGAACCAGCCCCGACCCCGGCCCCGGCAGAATCCCAGGCCGCGCCCGCTCCGGCAGCACCCCAAGCCGCACCGGCCCCGGCTGCTCCACCCCCGGCCCAGCCTTGCACTGCCGAAATCAAAAGCGGCCTGGTTCACCTTGCCAAGAAGGCTCCCGCCGAAGTCGCCTTGGGCCAGGAATATATGACCGAACTGGATGCGACCGCCGTTGTTTGTGCTGAAAACATTGTCATTACCGACCACGTTCCCGCCGGGGCCACTTATGTCCGCAGCGAACCCGCCGCCCAGGTGGACGGTGACAAGCTGGTTTGGAACATTTCCGACATGGAGGCCGGCGAGGCCCAGAGCATCAAAGTCTGGCTGCGCGCCGACAAGGAAGGCATACTGAACAACTGCGCCACAGTCAGGGCCGACCCCAAAGTTTGCGCCGCCACGCGCGTGGTCAAACCTAACATCGAATTGACCAAGAGTGAGCCGGCCGACGTGAGCATCTGCGACCCGATTCCGGTGAAGCTGGTGGTCAAAAACACCGGCAGCAGCCGGTTGACGGGCGTGAAGGTGACCGAAAACCTGCCTGACGGATTGACCAGCGAAGGCAAGAACAGCCTCGCGTTTGACGCGGGCAGTCTCGCCCCCGGCGAAAGCAAGGAAATCAAATTCAACGCCACCGCCGCCACCACCGGCAAGTATCAGAACTCGGCCCAAGCCACGTCCGACCAGGGCGTCAGCGCCAAGGCTTCCGCTTCGACTGCCGTTCATCAGGCCGTCCTGGCGCTGAGTTGCAAGGCGCCCGAACAGCAATACATCGGACGTGCCTTTAACGTCCTATTCACGGTTTCAAACAGCGGCGACGTCCCGGCTGCCGGGGCGCAAGTCGTGGTGCCGGTTCCAGCCGGTTTGACAGTGAACTCGGCCACGGCTGGCGGTCATGTGTCCGGCAACAATCTCGTTTGGGATTTGGATTCGCTGAAGGTGAAAGCACCGCAGGATCTGTCCGCCACGTTTGTGAGTGCGAACGCCGGCACGTTTGATTTCAACGCCACGGCCAAGGGCACTTGCGTCGCGCCGGTTTCAACCTCATGCTCAACCAAAGTGGTGGGCATCGCCGCCATCCTGCTGGAAAAGGCGGATAATCCCGATCCGGTCGCGGTTGGCGAAACGACCACCTACACCGTCAAGGTCACAAACCAGGGCTCGGCCGACGATTCCAACGTGCGGATGGTCGTAACCATTGCGCCGGAGCTCGTTCCCATCAGCGCCTCGGAAGGCACGATTGACGGCCAGACCGTCACCATGCCGACTGTGCCACGCCTGGCGCCCAAAGCCGCCGTCACCTACACGATCGTGGCCAAGGGCGTGAAAGCCGGTGATGGACATACCAAGTTCACCCTGTCGTCCGACGTTTTGAAGTCGCCGATTGCGGCCGAGGAAAGCACCACGGTTTACTAAACCGTTTCTTGCCCATAACCGGCGGGTCGAAAGGTCCGCCGGTTTTTTTACGCTTTCAAATTGACTCGCCGGAAAACGCAAAGCGGGAAGGGGCGATAAACCCGGCATGGAAGTCGCTAAATTGGCGGCTGGCGGCGAAGGTCGCCGCCGGAAAGAGAGCAAAATTATGAAGAAAATCATCATTGCCATGGTGAGTTCCCTGCTGTTCGCCGGTTCAATTGCGCTGGCGGAACCAAGCGCTGCGGACCAGAAATGGCTCGAAGTTGTCCAAAAAATGGTCGAAAAGGGACAAACCAAATTGTCCACTCCCAGCCCGGAACGGGTCAAGCTGTTCCAAACCTGGGCGGGCCAGCATGGCCTCACGGTCGTGGTAACCCAGGCCGATTCAAATTACAAAATCGAGGTCACCAAGCCGGTCGCCAAGAATTAAGTCAGCGACCCGCTCATTCCATTGAACCAAAGCCCGGACATCCTTCCGGGCTTTTGGTGTTCCAACAGCTTGCCGCCGGGAGAAGCAACATTTAGCTTCGTGGGAAATGCCTCGCGAGACATCTGAAGCCAAAGCCGCGCGCCTGAAAAGAATCATCGCCGCGCTGGACCGGGTTTATCCGGACGCGCACTGCGAACTGGGGCACGTAAACCCGCTGGAATTGCTCGTCGCCACGATTCTTTCGGCGCAATGCACCGACCAGCGCGTCAACATCGTCACGAAGGAGTTGTTCTATAAATACCGTTCGGCGGCGGATTATGCGCAGGCGCCGCTTTCGGAACTCGAGCAAGCCATCAAGACCACCGGCCTTTTTCGCAACAAGGCGAAAAACATCCGGGCGTGTTGCCGCAAAATCGTCGTCCGCCACGGCGGCCAAATGCCGCGCACGATGGAGGAATTGACGCAGCTCGACGGCGTCGGCCGCAAAACCGCGAACGTCGTTTTGGGCAATGCCTTTGGCATCAACGCCGGCGTCGTCGTGGACACCCACGTTGCGCGGCTGTCGCAGCGGCTCGGATTGGCGAAGCAGAAAACGCCGGAGAGAATCGAGCAGGAACTAATGACGCTCGTGCCGCAAAAACAATGGACGCTGTTCAGCCACTGGCTCATCTGGCACGGACGCCGCCGTTGTGACGCGCGCAAGCCGGACTGTGCGAATTGTGAGTTGCTGAAATGGTGTCCGCGAACTGGCGTCAAGGAATCGCTAGCCACAGATTAAAGAGATGAACCCGGACTTTTTATCCGCGAATTGCGCGAATTCTCACGAATTCAAAAGATTTCTTCGCGCAAATTCGCGAAATTAGCGGATGAATTTTCTGATTCTTAATTCCGGTCCCGGCGACCCGGCGTTCAACATGGCGCTGGACGAGGCGCTGCTGGAAGCGATGTCGCGTCTGGGCCGGCCGGTGTTGCGGTTTTACGGCTGGACGGAACCGGCGGCCACGTTCGGTTACTTTCAAAGATATGCGGACGTTGAACGGGCGACGCCGCTGCGACCGCTCATCCGCCGCCCCACCGGCGGCGGCCTCGTGCCGCACAAAGCCGACTGGACCTACTGCCTCGCCTTTCCGCCGGGCCATGAATGGCATATGCTCAAGGCCGGGGAGAGTTACCGCCGCGTTCACGCATGGATTCAATCCGCATTCACGAAGCTAAAAATCGAAACAGAACTCGCGTCGTTCTGCAAAAAAACTGCGCCGGGACAATGTTTCGTCGGCCACGAAAAATCCGATGTGCTCTGGAACGGAAAAAAAATCGCCGGCGCGGCGCAACGGCGCAACCATTTTGGCCTTTTGATCCAAGGTTCATTGCAACCGCCGCCGGTTTCACTCGCGCGGGCCGATTGGCAAATGGCCATGTGCGCCGTCGGGATCGAGGAGTTTGGGGTTGAATGGCAGGAGGTTGAGCTGGAGGACACGCTGCGGAACCGGGCGGAGGCCTTGGTCCGGAGCAAGTATTCACAAATGGCATACATAAGAAAACGTTAAGCATTTACAATATTTACAGAAATGGGATGATTGGCGCGAGTGGGCGGACGGGAGGGGTTGCACCGTCTGACCCGGGGCCTTTGTGGGAAAAGTTGTATTTTGCATCGCGGCGTTTCTGCTTTCCGCCACTCCGACCGGAGCGGCGGTTTTGCTGGGTGATTCCTTCAATTATCCGGAGGGTCCGCTGGTAACGGTGAGCGGCGGCGTGTGGGCGCATCATAGCGGTTCGGTTGCCGGGGAAGTGATGCTCCAGTCAGGCTGGGTGATGCTGAACGAAACCGACACCGAGGATGTCAACGCGCTCCTGGCCGGGCAGCCTTATCCCGCTTCCGGCGCAACGAACGTGTTCTACGCGAGTTTCACGTTTAGATTCACCGTGCTGCCCGGCAGTGGCGGCGCTTACTTCGCGCATTTCAAAAATTCGTCCAGCGGTTTTCGGGCGCGCATCTGGGCGTTGACCGGCGGGGCGGCGCCGAACAAGTTCCGGCTGGGAATTTCTTCGACCGACGGCTCGGTCATCAGCGCCACGAACCCCACGGATTTGAGCCTCAACACGGATTACACCGTCGTGACCCGCCTCGTGAACAGCAACTCGAGGAGCACACTTTGGATCAATTCGGAATCGGAGAGTGATGCCGGCATTTCGACGGATGAAAGCGCTTCCTCTTGCACCGTGGCCAGCTATGCGTTTCGTGAAAGTGCCGGCGAAGGAGCGCTGAATATTGACAATCTGCGGGTCGGCACGTCGTTTGCGGATGTGGCCCCCGATGGGTCGGGACTGCCGCCGGCCATCACATCCCAATCGCAGAACCAGACCGTCACGAACGGCGCAAACGTCACTTTCAGCGTAAGCGCCGGCGGCACACCGCCGCTCAGTTATCAATGGCAGTTCACCCCGACATCGGATGTCGGAATTCACGGCACGAATCTTCCCGGAGAGGTGAGTTCCAATCTCACGCTGACGGACGTGACTTTCGACCAGGCAGGCTTTTATGCCGTCGTGGTCACCAACGCCGCCGGTTCGACCATCAGCGACCCCGTCGCCTTGAGCGTCTGGCGCGCCACAACTCCGGCATTTTCATATCTTACTTACAACGTGCACGGGAACGGCCTGACCAATTGGAGCACGAACCTGTGGCACGTGCAGGCCATCGGCCGGCAAATGCAATACCTCGATCCCGATATCATCACCTTCAACGAAATCCCGGTCACCAACAATTGCACGGCGCAGATGTCGGATTTTGTCACGGCCTTCCGCCCAGGCTATCATCTCGCCACCAACTCCGCGGACGACGGGTTCATTCACAGTGTCATCCTCAGCCGTTATCCCATCGTCTCGTCGGCCAGTTGGTTGCACGGTTCCGATCTCGCGCCTTACGGTTATACCGGGTCGGGGTTCACCCGCGATTTGTTCGAAGCGCAAATTTCCGTGCCCGGCTTTTCGCGGCCGTTGCACGTGTTCACGGCGCATTTGAAATCGGGACAGGACGCTGATTCGGCAGCGAAACGGTCGGCGGAAGCGGGCGCCGTTTCCAATTTTTTCGCCACGATCTATCTGCCGGCCAATGGCGGGCAACCTTGCGTGTTGAGCGGCGACCTGAACGAAGACATTGTCCGGCCGCCGGCGGGCAACCGACAGGCCATCCAGCGCCTGGTCGGCGGGCCGACTGGATTGCGTCTGACCACCGCCGTCAATCCTTTCACCAGCAGCGAACTGACCTGGTCCATTCAGAACACCGACGGCCCGACCAGGCGTTACGATTACATCCTGCCCTGCGCGATGCTGTCGTCGAACATTGTCAGCAGCCAGGTTCTCCGGACGGACTGGCTGACTCCGATGCCGCCCGATTTGTATAGCAACGACGACAAAACCGCGTCGGACCATCTGCCCGTGTTCATGACATTTGGCAATCCGTTCAACGTGCCATTTCGTCTGCTTGCCATCGGGATGACGAACCAGATCGTGTCGTTGAAATGGGAATCCGCCGGTAACCGCCTCTACGACGTCGAAGTCTCAACCGATCTCGTCGCTTGGACGCCGCTGGCCACCGGCCTCGTCGCCACTGGCGCCAATTTCACGTTCAGCACGAATGTGCCGGACGGCGCGAAATTCTTTCGCATCCGCCGCGCGCCGTGATTGCGGTGTCAGGGGCACCAGACCAGTTCCGGATTATTGGTGATTCCCTTGTTGGCGCTGAAATTCCAATACTCCGTGTTCCGGAAGCGCGCGACGTGCCCGTCGAGAAAGACAAACTGCGCACCTTGATTGTGCAGGTTCGTGTGAACATTGTTTTGTTGAGCGACCGCGGCGACTTGTCCATTGTCAAACAACCACACTGTGACTGCGGGCCGCCGGACATTTGAAAGCAGAATTTGATTGTCCGTGCCATTGCCGTTTACGTTTTTGTTAAGGCAATAGTGAAACAGCTCGGTGCCGTTGCTGCGTCGTGGATTTGAAGGGCAGATCCAAATACAATACCCGGGATCAATGTCGGCATTCGTCCGCCACGGCATTTCGTGATACGTCGGCAGATTCAGCACGCGCGGCAAATCGATATACCATCCTGCCTCTGTCGAACTGCCACTAAAGGAGCCGTCTTGGGGGAGATAGTCATTGTTTTCGCCGGCAAAAAGCGCCGTCGCCACTCCCCACTGCCGGAGATTATTCCGGCACTCGGCGGCCTGGGCCGAACATTTGGCATGGTTGAGAGCCGGCAGCAGCAGGGCAGCCAGAATTGCGATGACCGCCATGGCCACCAGTAATTCAGTCAGCGTGAATGCCCGCGCCCTTTTCATCAACCCTGCCGATACTGAAACCCGGACGAGTTAACACCCTGGCCAGCCGATTGGCAAAGTGTTTTTTCACCGTTCAGTTCACTTGGACGCCTGTTTGGCGCTGCCGTCGGAGCGCAGACAGTCTTGTCCGCAAAAGGGTGATCCCGCGCCGACCCCGCGGGGTTTGCCCCGGTTGGAAACGCGGGGACTCGGCGGTCCGCACTCGGAGCCTTTGGTCAACACGCCATCTGAAGGTGCCCCTTTCGTCTCAAAAATCTCGCCTGGCATTCGGGTTTTGGTATTTTTCCCGCATGGTTCGGCTGGTTCTGTTCGACGTTGACGGCACGCTCGTTCACACGGGACGCGCCGGCACCCAGGCCTTCGCCACGACCTTTGCCACCGGCTTCAACGCGCCCAACGGCGCCGAAAAAATCAACTTCGCCGGCCGCACCGACGTGAATCTCGTCCGCGAATTTTTCGGTCTCCACGGTATCCCGGCGACGCCGGAAAATTTCGAGCGGTTCTTCGAACGTTATGTTTTCTGGCTCGACCACATCATCGCGCAAAGCCACGGCGGGCCCTGTGAAGGCGTGCCGGAATTTCTCGACGGCCTGCGGGCGTTGCCCCGGCCGCCGTTGCTCGGCCTGCTCACCGGCAACATCCGCCTCGGCGCGGAAATCAAATTGCGCCGCTACCAGCTCTGGGACGTTTTTGCGACCGGCGCGTTTGCCGACGACAGCGAGGACCGCAACCAAATTGCCGTCGCCGCGCTCAAACGCGGCCGCCGCGTGCTCGGAAAAGATTTGCGGCCGGACGAAATCCTCGTAGTCGGCGACACGCCGTATGACGTCCGCTGCGGAAGATTCATCGGCGCAAAAGTGCTGGCCGTGGCCACCGGCGGCGCGACGCTGGATGAATTGAAACGGCACCAGCCGGATTGGGCGGTCGGGGAATTGACGCAGCTCAGCGCAAGGGAAGTTGTGGGAGGAACGGCGTGTCGCCGTCCTTGATTTGGGGTCGGCAACACGCCAACCCTCCCAAAAATTCAATGCCCCCCGTGGCAATGCCCGCCACAGCAACCGCCGCCGCCGTTTCCCGACGGTGCCTGATTGCCGCCGGCATTGGCGGAGGCAAACACGGAAAGCTTCTTTGCCATCTTTGTGGAACCGCAATGCGGGCATTTTGTCCCCCGCCAGTCACTGGAGCGGACGAGGATTTCGCTGTCGCGTTCGCACTTCTCGCAATGAAATTCGTAAATCGGCATGAGGGTAAAATAATCTTTCGGCGCGGAAGCACAAGCGGGAACAGATTCAACCCGAAAACCGATATCGGTAGGGACGGCGCGCAGCAGCGCGCCGTCACCGCGCCGTTCAGGCGCGGAATCGGTCCGAGCGTTCGCCCTTGCACAATTCGTTCCGCCCGCTGGACGCGGGCGGGGACAGCGCAGCGCGCCGTCCCAACCACTCTTTTTCGCGCGTCCTGCTTCGAAGTTCGGGTTCAGCAGAAGGTGACGAAGCCGCTTCGTTTCCTTCTTGCGCTTTTGGCATTTTTACGGCGACAACTTTTCCCGGTGCGGCAGATGGTCGCGGTTCCAGCGGACCAAAGCCGCGTCGTTGGTGGCTCCAAAAAGAGATTCCAGCTTCGGCGAATCGACGTGGCCGTCACAAAAGACCACGTTGGCCTCTCCTTGATGCCGCGAATGCGCATTGACCGAGCCGGCCACCTTGACATCGCGCCAAAATGCGGCCTCGCCGTTGAACACGTCGCCAATCGCCATCATGTCACCCGGAGCCGTCACCTCTGATTCTTTGACCGGAGGGGCGAGCGTTTGCGCGAACGTTCCTGACCTGTGTCCGCCAAGTCCGAGTGACACGGGGTTTCCCACCATGTCCAGGCCATAGGCATTGTAGCCGTAAGACATAAAAGCCATATTCGTGGGATAATTGGAGGGACGCCGGGCCGACGGGCAACGCCACACGCCCATTTGAATAAAATTTTTGCCGGGTTGGGAGGCGATCTTTTCGTGCTCCAGAGCTTCAATCCAGTTTCTATAATGCTCCGGATAGCCCCCCGTTGGAAAATCCACATTTTCAAACAAAGGATAAGCATGGTTATCCGCGACGAATTCCTGCAAAGCGAGCCCCAGTTGCCGCAAGTTGCCGGCGCACTGGATGCGCTGCGCCGGGCCTTTGCCGTGCCTGATGGCCGCCAGCAGCAGCGCAACCAAAATTCCAACAAAGGCGGCGAGCGTCAGAAGTTCGATCATGGTGAACGCTGAATTTTCATTGCCGCGTCTTGAAGACATATTAAAGCCATACCAGATTCCACTTTCTCTTTCAATCGCCAACTATCGGGCTTTGGGCATGGCACATTTGCGAAAGGCGATTGACGGGGCCGTCGCAACCTTTCGCGGATTGGCGGCTTGGGAAACACCGCGGAATCGCGCGACAGAAATGGGTGCGATGCGAGATGGTCGAGGAAAAACTGCTGAAGAATTGAATCGAAATTTCAGCCAGGCCCTTGAGCGATCATCCATGCGCGAATAATGACGAAGGCCAGAATGCCGCTCCCAAGAACCGCCCCCATCACCGCGCAGACGACGCCCCAAATCCGATAAGGCCGCGCCGCGTTCCAGAAATGTTTTTCTTGGATGCGAATCCGGCCTGAAATCCACAGCGCAGAGAACGCGAACGGCAGCCCAATCAGCGGGATCAGTCCCAACAGTCCGAACACAAAGCACAGCAGGGAACTTCTGAGCATCCGAATTTTGGCGCGGGGAATGTCGTCGTTCATTTTGATTCCGTTTTCGCCGGCGATCCCACGATAGCATTGGTGTTGGTCTGCGATGTATTCAGCCGTTCGATCTGCCGATGTTCCAGCAATTTGGTTTCTTGGTGCAAATGGGAAAGGGCGTCACTGTTGGCGGCGACCAGAATCATCATGATCGCCAGCAACGAGATGAAAACGAAAACCGCCGAACCGTTTTGCCGGCCGCGTCGGGTGAAATTGGAATGGGAAATTTTCATGGCGCGGTTTCGGCGGCCGCCTCAAACGTGAACAGCAGCGGCAAATGCGTTTCCTTGCGGCGCGATTTCAGTTCCAGCTCCCAGCGCCACGCGCTGACCGGTCCGCGCTTGTCCAGCACCATTTGCGACGCGTTGACGGTCGGCAGCAGCGACTCCGAAAAATCCGATGACGCCAGTTGACGGTGGATTTCACCGGCACTAAAACTGTAGAGAATCGCATTCGTTCCATGGGGAATCCGCAAAAACTCTCCCTGCGACGTGGTCTCGACGGTGATCTTTCCCGTAGCGCTGCGGACATCCGCGCGCCAGCGCTCGCCCGCGCGCAACGCGGCGGAAATATCGTCCGTGGCATAGAGCAGCGCCTTCGAGTTGTCCCAGCAAAGGAAGAACGTCGCCAGGCCCAGGCCTAGGATCAAAGCGAAGATGGCGATGTAAACGATGCACTCCAGCAAAAGGACGCCGGTTTGGTCGCGGGCGCCGGAGATGGACGGTGGCAGTTTCATTTGACGGTGATTTCACGGACGACCGGGCCGATGCCCCGCCGTTTGTCCGATTGCCATTCCAGGCGCAGATGTTTGCCGGTCCTGGTCAATTGAAAATGGCCGGACGGCAGGCGGGCGGCGGCATTGGCATGGACCGGGTAAACCTGCGCACCGTCCGGGACATCCCGCCATTCGCCGGCGGCCAAAACCTCCATTTCGCCGTCCACGATTTCCACGGCGACGGCGCGACAATATTCGGCGCGGAGCAATTGCTTTTCATGCGCAAATGAAAACGCCACCGGCAAGATAGCCAGCGTCAAAATCGCCATGCCAACGATCAGATCGGTCATCAAAAAATAACCGCGCTCGCGGTGATGCCAGTGACGGAATGATTGCTCGATTTTTGTTTTCACATGCTTGCCAGCATTGCATTTAAGATGCCCACAATAAGGCCAAACATGGCCGTAGTAATCAGTGCGACGACCAAACCATTCCAAATCACCAGCCCGGTGGTGAGGGCGTGCGCGGTGGCTTCCTCCTGCTGGAAGGCCTTGGCATCAAGTGCTTCGTGCCAGCCGCGCAGTGCCCCCAAAAATCCGCCGCGGGTCCCGCTTTGCGTCACCGCGTTCGCCAGTCGCCAGTGAAATTCACCGCTGTCGTCGAACGCGCGGACGGCTTCGTCGAGCTTGACACCTTTTTCGAGCGCGGCGATGACGCACCTGGCACGACGGCGGCAGATTTCGTTGTCGGTGCAATCACCCGCCAGCCGGACAGCTTCGCTTTCCGGCACACCGCCATCAAGCAGCACGGTAAGCATGGCGGAGAATGTCCGTTGCAACCTTTTCTGTTTCCAGGGAATGTGCCACGCAGTCCAGTCCACGAACGGAAAACCTCGGAATTGGAACCAACGCGCCAATCGCGGCCCGCCGACGTACAGTAGGGTGGCCGATGTCAGCAGCAGGACGAGGACGATTTCAAAGCCAATCAACCAGCCGACGTTAGCAAAGAGGAATTGTGCCAGCGGCCATGCCGGAGCATCCATGTCTTCGGCGACTTCCTTGAAGCGGGGAACAACAAAAATCATTGCAAACAAAATCCAGCCAACAGCGGCGGGTGAGAAGAACAGCGCGACGACCATCATGTAATGCACCGCGCTACGCACTGCCTCCGGCCGGTCCCGCAGGATTTCGCGGCAAGCCGACAGGCCCCGCCGAAAATCACCGAGCCTTTCGCCGGCACGGAGCATGGCGCAGATTTGTGGCGGCAGAAAACGCGGCACCTCTTCCAGTGCCGGGCCGAAACGCAGGCCGCTCTCGATATGTGCCGCGAGCAGGTAAAAACGCACGCCAACGGTACGGTCGTGAGTTTGCGCCAAGGAAAGAATCATGGCCTCGACAGACTGGCCGCGATTCAGCGCCCCTTCCAGCAAATCGAGAAAAAGGCGGGCGCGTTCCGCCCGGCGCATTGGGAGGGTAAGCAGATAATGAATTACAAAAATGCCACCCGACATAATCGCCAATCCAATGAGAAACGAAATCGCGACAACCACCAATCGGACCCATGTACTAACGGCCGAACTTGGGTCGCCAGAACTAAAAATCTGCCCAAAGACTGGCGTGAAGACGATGTTCGCATTCATTATCATAGCCTTAATCTCCGACACCGCTCAATGACTGGATAAACGCCATTAACGCCGCAAACACAGGTTGAATTTGGGATATGATCATCGCGGCCAGAGCCAAAATTGAACACGGCAGCGCCGAATAAAGCAGCAGTTCCGAGCGGTACATGGCGCGAGCATGAAACAGTTCCGCCGCCCGCTGGAACCCGGCGGTCAAATCTTCACCGGACTGCGCCACCGTCCAGATGAAGAGCGGCGGAAACGCCCCGCCTGGGACCGCCATTTCGGAAAATTTTCCCCGCCCCGCCGCCAGCCGCTGACGCCACTGCGCGATTTCCCGTTCCGCGCACGTCCCGGTTTCCAGTTGCTCCACGAGCGCCAGGGCGTCGTCGAGAGCCACGCCATTCTTGAGCATCAGCCACAGGGCGGAGGCGACTTCCGCGAGACTCGCTTCCCTGAATGCCGGCAGCCGCCAGCGCAATATCCGGCGCGCGGGCGAAGCGGCAAGCGCGATCAAAATCGCCACCACGGACAAGCCGATAAACACCGGCGACATCCACAAACCGGCTGAAACCGCCGGCAGCGAAGAATTGCCCACGAGAGAAATCAGATTGTTCCAAATGAAGGTGCTCAGGATGAACGATAAAAAGCACGACAGCAAAAAGGCCGCCGACAAGACGATGAGAGGATAAACCATCAGACCCTTCAGTCGCGTCCCCAGCAAGTGACGGCGCTGGAAATAATCCGCGAGCATGGTCAGCGCGCCGGGCAGGTCGCCGCTTTTGACGCCGACAAGAACCATCCGCTTGTAAAGTTCGGGCAACTGGCGCGATTTCAACGCGTCGGCCATCGGCGCGCCTTTGGCGAGGTCGGCTTCGAGGATTTGCAATTCCCCGCGCAGCCTGCCGCGGCGCATTTCATCGCAGAGCCGCCGCAGCGCGCCTTCGAGCGGGATGCCGTCGCGCAGCATTGCCGC
The DNA here is from genome assembly GCA_050013895.1 of Verrucomicrobiota bacterium. GTDB lineage: Bacteria > Verrucomicrobiota > Verrucomicrobiia > Limisphaerales > UBA11358 > UBA11358. The sequence goes on from JBEKEJ010000001.1 coordinate 38,311, forward strand.
CAGTTGTTGGTTGAAGAAGGCCAGTTCGTCGTATTTCATATTCTTAGTGGCACGGGCGTCTCGCCCGTGAGTTGCTCCTGTTGCATATCGTTTTTTTCAGAAACGCACGGGCGGGACACCCGCGCCACTATGTTCGCCGTGTTCATAAGCCAAAAATTCGTTGGATTTCCGCCTCGTTCGTCACGCCCTGGTCCACGAGCGCGCGCGCCGAGGCCTCCAGCGTTTGCGCCGAAATGAGCGAGGACAATTCGCGCCGGCGGATTTTTTCGCGGATGGCTTCGTTCACCCGCAGCCATTCGACGAGCGGCACGCGGCCTTGGTAACCAGTGCGGAGACAGGTTTCGCAACCGTTGCCGTGGCACGCGGAACAAAGTTTGCGAATGAGCCGCTGGTTCAAAACCAATTCCACCGCGCTCGCCACGGCGGAATAATCGGCGCACATCACGAGCAGGCGTTCGAAAACACCGCGGCACGAGCCAGCGTGCAGCGTCGAAATCACGAGATGCCCGGTCAGCCCGGCGCGGACGGCGAGTTGTGCGGTGGCTTCGTCGCGGACCTCGCCGATGATGAGCACCTGCGGGTCCTGCCGCAGCAAATGCCTTGCGGCGCGGGCGAAATCGAGGCCAATGGCTTCATTGACCTCGGTCTGCATCGTGCCGGGAACAATTTGCTCCACCGGGTCCTCGACGGTGATGATGTGGCGTCCGCCGAGTTCGACGAGGTGGCGGAGGCAGGCGTAGATCGTGGTCGTCTTGCCGCTGCCCGCCGGGCCGGTGAGCAGCAGCAAGCCGGTGGTTTGCCGGAGAAAATGTTCGAGTTCGGCGCCGGTGGCGGCGGGCAGGGACAATTCCCGGAGCGATTTCGCCGAAGACGAATTGAAAAGCCGCAGGACGATCTTTTCGCCGGTGACGGTTGGGTAAGTGGCGACGCGGATGTCGTTTTGGATTCCGAGTTCGTCGCGCGAAATGCGGCCATCTTGGGGCAGTGATTCCTGATACGTCTTGAGCCGCGCCAGAAATTTGATCCGGCCAAAAACGCGTTCGGCCACGTCGGCGGAGAGTTCGCGGCCGGGAACGATCAGGCCGTCAAGCCGGAAGCCGACCTCGGCGGATTTGCCGCGCATCTGCAGGTGGATGTCGCTGGCCCCGGCGCGTTCGGCCTGATGAACCAGTTGTTCCAGAACTTTCGGCGCCGAAGTTTCCGGTTCTTTTTCGCCGTTCATTTGTACCATCGCTGAAATCATAAACCAAAATCCATCTTCGCCGCGGCGCATCGGCAATTCTCCGGCGGTTTGCCGCGGGCCATTTCAATTCACTGGTCGGCGATCAAATGGTGCATTCCATGTTCGTCCGCCATAAACACGCGAAGATGATCCGGAAATTGCGCCAATTCACGCCGGAGCACGCGGGCGTCCTGCAATACGGCCTGGGATGCCGGCCAAAGCGCCAGGGCAAACAACAAAACGGCAAGGGCCATTGCCCCACCCCGGACCCAGCTCGGGAAAAATGCCGGCGGCGGCCGCCCGGCAAAGCCCGGGCGCAGTCGGGCGCGCACGTGTGGCGGAAAATGTTTCCAATACTCTTCCGTTCGCGCCGGCAGTGGAATGCTTTTCAGTCTCGATTCCAGATCAAAATCGTTCATCGTTTTTCTCCGGTGGCGGTCAGCCAGCGTTTTTAATTTCCGTTTGGCGGCGAACACGCGCCAGGAAACCGTCGTCTCCGAACAGCGCAGAATCTTTGCCGCCTCCGCGTGACTCAGGCCATCGTAAATCGTCAGGGCAACCGCCGCGCGCTGTTTGGCCGGCAATTTCATCAGCGCCGCCTGCGCCCGCTGGACCATTTCACTTTCAGCCGGCGACGTTCCCGTTTCGACCTGCCGGCCGGTCATTTCTCTGGCGCAGTTGGATTGGGCTCGAAAACGCCGCGCCTCGTCCCGGCGCCAGTTCAGACAGGCGTGGACGGCGATACTGCAAAGCCACGTGGAAAATTTCGAGCGGGCGTTGAAGGAGCCGATCTGTTCATAGGCGCGAAGGAACGTCTCCTGTGCCAAATCTTCCGCGTCGGCGGGCGATCCCGTCATCCGAAATGTCAGCGCATGAACCATTTGTTGATGATTTCGCACCAGCGCCTCAAAAGCCGACGTGTCGCCATTTTGACTTTGCAACACCAGATCGTCGTCGGCGTCGGCCATGCAGGATGCGTTTGAAAACTTTGAACCCGAAGACCACCGAATCCTTTGAATTATTTGTCCGCCGCGACCGGAAGCGGGGGTTTCGACAGCGCTGCCCTTGGAAATTGACAGCGCAAATGTGTTCATGCAGTTGGTTATGAACCACGAAACACACGAACTGCACGAAAAAGGGCATGAACAACACCCCTTCACTTCACCGCAAAAATAATTTTCTGTATTTTGCCTTTTCCTTCGGGTGGTTCGTGCATTTCGTGGTCAAAGAATTTCAAAAATAATCCGGCTCGTTGCCGGCCTGCCATTTGATGTTGCAACCCATGCTGGCCTTCTGATTCGGTGAAACGGGTCTGCCGGCCAGCACGGCGTCCAGGGCGGCGCGCAAATCCTTTCCCGTCACCGGAATGCCGTTGCCGGGACGGCTGTCATCAAGCTGGCCGCGATAGACGAGCCTGCGGCCCCGGTCAAAAAGGTAAATGTCCGGCGTGCAGGCGGCGCGGTAGGCCTTGGCGACGGCCTGCGATTCGTCGTAAAGATACGGGAACAAATAGCCGGCGGACTTCACTTCGCCTTTCATCTTCGCCGGACTGTCGTCGGGATAATTCGTCACGTCATTGGAATTGATGCCAACCATGGCGACGCGCCTCGGCAGGTAATCACGCGCGAGCTGCGCGAGCCCGGCGCGGATGTGTTTCACGTAGGGACAATGGTTGCAAATGAACAAGACCAGCAGCGCGGGCTGGTCCGGGAAGTCCGCCAGCGAGACGGTTTTTCCGTTCGTGTCCGGCAATTTGAAATCAGGCGCCGCCGTGCCAAGCGGCAGCATGGTGGAGGGTGTCAAGGCCATGCCTCAAATATAGGTTCAAAGTCCAAAGTTCAAAGTCCAAAGTCTCCTCTTGAATCTCGCGCCGGTGAGTAACGAATTTGCGCTGGACACGGAGCGCGGCGTTCACGCCGCTTCCACGTGCGAAACGATATCGGGCGGGCATTTTCAGCGCTCCGTCACTGCAGAAGGTCAAGCGGGCTGAAGCCCGCGCCCCGTTACCCATTTTCGCGAGCCTCAATAATTAACGATCGTTGATTCGCGATTTACGCGACCGGCGTGAACGGTGGAAATGGCTCGTAAATCGTAAATCGCATATCGTAAATTTGAACGCCTTGAAGAACATCGTCTATTTCGATCTCGAAACACAGAAGTCCGCCGAGGAGGTGGGTGGCTGGAACCACATTGCCCGCATGGGCATGAGCATCGGCGTGACCTTCGGCACTGCGCGCGGCGATTACAAAATTTACGGCGAGAAACAGGTTAATGATTTGCTGACGGACCTGCAACGGGCCGATCTCATCGTGGGCTTCAACATTTTGCGGTTCGACTACGAGGTATTGCACGGCTACACGCCGTTCGATCTGCGCCAGCTCCCGACGTTGGACATGATGGTTGAACTGCACAACAAATTGCAGCACCGGCTCTCGCTGGATGCCATCGCCACGGCGACGTTCGGCGTGGAAAAGACGGCGGAAGGCATGCAGGCGATTCGCTGGTTCAAGGACGGCAAACTCGCGGAAATCGCGGAGTATTGCTGTTACGACGTGAAAATCACCAAACTCGTCCACGAATACGGCCAGCGGCACAAACAACTGCACTACCACAATCGTTTCGGCAAGAAGATGACCGTCCCGGTAAGCTGGTGAGAAGTGAAACGTTGAATTGTGAACTGTTAAACCCGAAAACCGAGGTTGGGGAGCACACCCGCCCCCGCCTTCGCCTCCGGCTTCCGCGCGGTCGCGTCGAAGCGAAGCGCAGACGGATCGGGTGT
>JBEKEJ010000002.1:0-34526 GCA_050013895.1 Verrucomicrobiota bacterium
GCAGATGCCGCCGATGCGGACGGTTTTGCCGCTCAGTTTGAATTCGACGGCGATTTGTTTGGGCCGCGTGTCGCTCGTCATGATGGCTTCGACGGCCCGATCCGCATGACGCGATGAATTTCCGAGCTGCCTGGTTGCCTCTGAAATTCCCCGCTTGACGTTGCCCATCGGCAGGTTGACGCCGATGCGTCCGGTCGAACCGACCAAAACCTGTTCGGCGGAAATCCTGTGGCGGCGGCCTGTGACCGCCGGTGGAGCGTTGGTTTCTAATTTGCGACGGTCATAGACCGCCGCTACAGCCGCCGTCATTTCGCGCGCGTCCTGCAAGCCCTGTTTTCCCGTGCAGGCATTGGCATTGCCGGAATTGACGACGATGGCCTGGGCGGTTCCCTGCTTGACGCGCTCAACACAAACCTTCACCGGCGCAGCGCAGACCTGATTGGTGGTGAACATGCCGGCAACCGTCGCGGGCACTTCGGAAACAATGAGCGCCAGGTCGCGTTTCCGGCCTTTGTCCGACCCTTTGCCCGTGCCGAGGCGTTTGATGTCGCAAAACACACCACTGGCGAGGAAGCCCTGCGGCGCGACGATGGAACCTGGAATTTCTTTGAACAATTTCATCTTCAATTTTGATTGAACCACGAAACACACGAAATGACACGAAAATCAGACGTGGAGTATCGAGCCTGTAGCTCGACTTTATCGGCGCACAGCGCCGACACTACAATCTTTCGTGTGCTTCGTGTATTTCGTGGTCAAATTTTTACCGCGTCAATTTCCAGCCGCGCCATGCGGACATGAACCCGCCCGACGTCATCCGGCGGATGTTTGGCCAGGTATCGGTCCGCGACGGCCGCGATGAAATCCTCGCGCAAATTTTCCGGCACGCGCTGGACGTAAGGCAGCCAGGTCGTGCGCAACCATGCCGTCAAGCCTGCGCGCCCGTCGTAGATGGCATCCTTCGGTGACAGTCGCACGGCGAATGATTTGAATCCAAACCGCGGCAGCCATTTTTCATAATTGTCCGGGCTGTGGAAGAAATACGGCTTTTCCAGCTTCCGGAAAAATTCGCGCCAGCGTTTGAGCCGCATTTCCGGGCGCAACGCGACGAACACATCGTGCGCGTTGCCCCTGCCGCCACACGAAACCACCAGCCGCCCGCCGGAGCGAAGGCACGCCGCCGCGCCGCGCAAAAACGCCCGGTGATCATCCACCCAATGCAGGGCGGCGTTTGAAAAGACGAGGTTGAATTTCTGCACAAAGCGGATTTTTCGTGCGTCCATGACCCGGAACTCCAGGTTGGGAACCTTGTCCGGAGGAAAAGCGGCGCGCGCAAATTTGATCATTTGCGGCGAGGCGTCAATGCCCACAACGGAGCCGCGTGGCACGGCTTGGGCGATTTCGGCGCTGACCTTGCCATCGCCACAGCCGACATCAAGGACGCGCTCATCACCCCGCAGATTGAGTCGGGCGATGAGTTCGCGCGCCCAAGCCTGTTGCACCACGGAATGCGCGGCGTAATCGGCGGCGTTCCACCTGGTCACCTTTTTCTTCGTAGAAGACGAGGTCACGAGACTCTAATCATTCTGTTTTAAAGTGAGCCTTCTTGCGCCGCTCCTACGAGTTGAATCAGACCAATCCCGCCGTCTCCGGGAAACCGCAGAGGAGATTCAGGCATTGCACGGCCTGGCCGCTCGCGCCTTTGACCAGATTGTCCTCGGCGCTCATCACAATGAGCCGGCCCGTCCGCGGGTCGAACCGCCACGCGATTTCGATGACGTTCGTGCCGTTGACATTTTTGGTGTCGGGCAGATGCTTACCGTCGAGCAGGCGGACGAACGGTTCATGGCCGTAGGCCTTTTGGTAACACGCGGAAACCTTCTCCGCGTCAACGGATTTTTCGGCCGGCGCGAGGTAGAGCGTCGTCAAAATGCCGCGGTTCACCGGAATCAAATGCGGTGTGAACTGGAGGATTACCGGGGCGCCCGCCGCCAGTGAAAGTTGTTCCTCGATTTCCGACAAATGCCGGTGTTTGGGCACGCTGTAAGGCCGGACGCTTTCGTTGCATTCGCAAAATAAATAGTCCGCCTCGGCCTTGCGGCCCGCGCCGCTTACCCCGCTCAACGAATCGGCGATGATGCCGGCCGGCCGGATCAACCCCGCCTTCAACAACGGAATCACCGGAAGCAAAATGCTGGTCGGGTAACAGCCCGGCGACGCGACGAGCAATGCCTTTTTGATTTCCGCGCGATAAATTTCCGGCAGGCCATAGACGGATTTTTTCAGCAACTCAGGGGCGGGATGATCGTGCGCGTAAAATTCCTTGTAGATTTCCGCGCTCTTGAGCCGGAAATCCGCGCTGAGGTCAATCACGAGGCAGCCGGCGTCCAGCAGCGGCACCGCGTATTCGGCGGCGACGCCGTGCGGCAACGCCAGAAACACCACGTCCGCCTGTTTCGCCAGCCGTTCGGCGTTCGGCTCGGTGAAGCGGAGTGTCTTTGATTTCGGGTGGCTGGCAAATTTCGGGAAGACCTGCGCGAGCGTCTGCCCCGCGTTCTGGCGCGAGGTCACCGCCGCCAGTTCCACGTGGGGATGGTTCAACAGCAGCCGGACGAGTTCCTCGCCGGAGTAACCGGATGCGCCGATGATGGCGATTTTCTTCGCTTTCATAATCATAATTTTACGCACGAAAAATACGAACCACACGAAAAATTCTTCCTCCTCATTCTCGTCCTCGTCCTCGGTCTTTCGATTTTCGATTACGAGGACGAGAACGACGACGAGGACGATTTCAAACAAAAAAACCCCGCCAGCATTTGCCAGCGGGGCCTGGAAATCTCCACGCGCTCAACGTTTCGAGTATTGGAACCGTTTGCGCGCGCCCGGCTGGCCGTATTTCTTGCGCTCCTTCATGCGCGAATCGCGCGTGAGCAGGCCCTCGGCCTTGAGCGCGGCGCGCAGCGTGGCGTCGGCCCGAATCAACGCCCGGGCGATCCCGTGCCGCACCGCGCCGGCCTGTCCGTTCGGCCCGCCGCCGGTGACATTGACGCGCACGTCGAACCGTTCCGTGTTGCCAGTGACCGCCAAAGGTTGCGCCGCCGTCGAGCGCAGGGTCTCGAGCGGGAAATAATTTTCAAACGACCGGCCGTTCACAACGATCTTGCCGTTGCCGGACGCGAGCCGGACTCGGGCGATGGCGGTTTTGCGCCGTCCGGTGCCGAGAAATTCACTTTTGGTTTCCGTTGCCATGGGTCAGTTGAAGGTTGAACGTTGGTGGTTGGGAAAAATCAGGCCGCCGCCTTGAGCGGTTCCGGCTTTTGCGCCGCGTGCGGATGCTTGGGGCCTTTGAACACCTTCAGCTTGGTCAACAACCGGCTGCCCAGCCGGTTCTTCGGGATCATGCCTTTCACAGCGTGCAGGACGAGCTTTTCAGGATGCTTCGCGCGGATTTGCTCAACACTCCGGTATTTCTCGCCGCCTTTCCAGCCGGAATAGCTCATGAATTCCTTGGCCGTTTCCTTCTTGCCGGTGAGCCGGACCTTTTCGGCGTTGACGACGACGACAAAGTCGCCGGCGTCGAGGTGGGGCGTGAAGACGGGCTTGTTTTTGCCGCGCAAAATATCGGCAACCTGCACAGCCAGCCGGCCCAGCACGGCGCCGTCGGCGTCAATCACATGCCATTTCCGCTGGTCCAAATTCACTTTGGGCAAATGCGTTTTCATTCAAACCGAAAAAAGGACGCAAAATTTATCAGACGCACAAGCGAAGTCAATAGGGCATTTTGGGCATTTTGGCGCTGAAAGGTCTCCATTTGAGGAGCGCGGTTTGCCTCAAACCGCAGCGCGCCCGAAGGCAGGAAACATGCTCCCGGATTCCAACGGTCATTACGCAACACCCGCTGCGAGTTGGGACAACTCGCGCTCCGTACAAACGACCGGCAAAGCCAGGCATCAATAAACGAACAGCGCCGGTCCATTTTCGATAGTTAATATATCAACATATCCAGATGCGTTGATATAAAATATTTGCTTCCTGGCTGCAAAGGATTATTTTACACGCACTGTTATTGATATTGAATTGAATTGTGTGAACACAAAACCGAACCGGGCTGCCGAATTGGCGCGTTTGCTGCGCGAGCGCATCGTCATCATTGACGGTGCGATGGGCACGATGATTCAGCAGCGCAAGCTGACGGAGGCCGATTTCCGCGGCGAACGGTTCAAGGACTGGAAGGGCAAGGATCTCAAAGGCAACAACGATCTGTTGAACGTCATCAGGCCCGATGTCATCGAGGACATTCACCGCCAATACCTCGAAGCCGGCGCGGACATCGTCGAGACGAACACCTTTAATTCGCAGGCCATCTCTCTGGCCGATTATGGCCTGGAGTCGCTGGCGTATGAACTGTCCCGGGCCGGCGCCGAGTGCGCCCGGCACGCGGCGGACCAGGCGGAACAGGCCCAGCCGGGCCGGGTCTGTTTTGTGGCTGGAGCCATCGGGCCGACGACAAAGACGTCATCCATTTCCACCGACGTGAACAATCCGGCGGCGCGCGGCTGCACTTACGATCAACTGGTCGCGGCGTATTCGGAACAAGTCCGCGGGTTGCTGGATGGCGGCGCGGATCTGCTTCTGGTGGAAACGATTTTTGACACGCTGAACGCGAAGGCCGCCTTCTTCGCAATCCAGAACATTTTTGAGGAGCGCGGGATCCAACCTTTGACTCCGGGAAGCGCGGTCGCCTTGGCGGCGGCGGCGGGCGCCCTGTCCGCGGCAAATGTCGTCGCCGGGGGCGGCGACGACCGCACGCGAGGGCGCGTGCGCTCCCCAAACAAGGTTGTTTCCATTCTCGCTTCCGTCACGTTCATCCAGGCGGGCAGCAATCGCGGAGTGACCGGCCAGACTGTCGAAGCGTTTTGGAATTCCATTTCGCACGTGCCACTGTTGAGCGTCGGCATGAACTGCGCGCTCGGACCCAGGGAACTGCGTCCGCTCCTCGAGGAACTGTCCGGCGTCGCGCCGATTTACGTCAGCGCGTATCCGAACGCCGGCCTGCCGAATCCGCTGTTGCCGACGGGCTTTCCTGAAACCCCGGAAACCCTCGCGCCGCAACTTCGCGAGTGGGCGCAAAACAGCTGGCTCAACATCCTCGGCGGCTGCTGCGGCACCACGCCGCTGCACATCCAGGCGCTTGCCGAAGCAGTCCGGGGAATTCCGCCGCGCAACCCGCCGGCGGTCGAGCCGGCGCTGCGGCTCAGCGGATTGGATGCTTTGACGATCCGGGGGAATTCGGAACGGGGAGCGCACGCGCCCCGCACGTCCAGCGCCGCGCCTCGCGTCGCTGGAGGTGCGCCGAACGTTTCCCGCGAGGCGCGGGAAACCGCACCCGACGCGGGTGCGCTCCCCGCCCCAAATGCCTCCATCAACTTCATCAACATCGGCGAGCGCACGAACGTGGCCGGCTCGCCGAAATTCGCCCAGCTCATCAAGGCTGGCGATTACGAAGCGGCGCTCGCCATCGCGCGCCAGCAGGTCGGGAACGGCGCGCAGGTCATCGACGTGTGCATGGACGAAGGCATGATTGACGGCGTCGCCGCGATGACGCGCTTCCTCAATCTCATCGCGTCCGAACCGGACATCTGCAAGGTGCCAGTGATGGTGGACTCGTCGAAGTGGGAGGTGATCGAAGCCGGCCTGAAATGCCTCCAGGGCAAAGGCATCGTGAATTCGATTTCACTCAAGGAAGGCGAGGAAAAATTCCTGCGCCAGGCGAAACTGGTTCGCCGGCACGGCGCGGCGGTCGTCGTGATGGCGTTCGACGAACGCGGCCAGGCCGATACGTTCGAGCGCAGAATCGCGGTCTGCCAACGCGCCTACGACTTGCTCGTCGGGCAGGTGGGCTTCCCGCCGCAGGACATCATTTTCGATCCGAACGTGCTGACCGTCGGCACCGGCATGGAGGAGCATGCCAATTACGCCGTGGATTTCATCCGCGCGACGCGCTGGATCAAGGAAAATCTGCCGCACGCGAAAGTCAGCGGCGGCATCAGCAACGTTTCATTTTCATTTCGCGGCAACAATACCGTGCGCGAGGCAATGCACTCGGCGTTCCTTTATCATGCCATCCAGGCCGGCCTCGACATGGGCATCGTCAACGCCGGCCAGCTCGCCGTCTATGACGAAGTGCCGAAGGATTTGCTTGAACTCGTCGAAGACGTGCTGCTCAACCGCCGTCCGGACGCGACCGAACGGCTGATCAAGTTTGCCGAGTCCGTGAAGCAGAGAGGCAGATCCGAGGCCGTCGAGGACGAGTGGCGCAAAGGCACGGTCGAGGAACGCCTCAGCCACGCGCTGGTGAAGGGCATCGTGGATTTCATCGAGGCAGACGCCGAGGAGGCCCGGCGAAAATACGCCCGGCCCCTGCAAGTGATCGAAGGCCCGCTCATGGCCGGCATGAACATTGTCGGCGATTTGTTCGGGTCGGGCAAAATGTTCCTGCCGCAAGTGGTCAAGTCCGCCCGGGTGATGAAAAAGGCCGTGGCGTATCTGCTGCCATTCATGGAAGCGGAGAAAAAGGCCGCCGGTGGCGTTCATAAAAACGCCGGCAAAATCCTCCTGGCCACCGTCAAGGGCGACGTGCACGACATCGGCAAGAACATTGTCGGCGTCGTGCTTGCCTGCAACAATTACGAGGTCATTGACCTCGGCGTGATGGTGCCGTGCGAAAAAATCCTCCAGACCGCGCGCGAACAAAAGGCGGACGTGATCGGTTTGAGCGGGCTGATCACGCCGTCGCTCGACGAGATGACGCATGTCGCGCGCGAGATGGAGCGCGAAGGATTCAAGCTGCCGCTGCTTATTGGCGGGGCGACGACGAGCAAGGCCCACACGGCCGTGAAGATTGCTCCCGGATACCGCCAGCCGGTCGTTCACGTCCTCGACGCCAGCCGCGCCGTGCCGGTGGTGAGCCAATTGATCAGCGCGGAAAACCAGCCCGCGTTCGCGCAACAAATCCGCGAAGAATACGAGCGCATCCGTTCGCAGCACGGCGGCACGAGGGCGAAACTCATTACGATCGAAGAGGCCCGCGCCCGCGCGCCAAAGCTGGATTTCCACGATTTGCCCAAACCGGCGTTCACCGGCATCCGCGCACTGTCATCCGATGTCACCACGCTCAACACCCGGCATTCCGCGCGCATCACGCTGGCGGATCTGGTGCCGTTCATTGACTGGTCGCCGTTCTTCCACACCTGGGAATTGCGCGGCCGTTATCCCGCGATTCTGCGTCACGAAAAACACGGCGAAGAGGCGCGCAAACTTTTTGCCGACGCACAGAGGCTGCTCGAAGAGATCGTCAGCCGGAGGCTGATCCGGCCGCGCGGCGTCTATGGCCTGTTTCCGGCCAACCGCGCCGGCGACGACGTGGAGCTTTACACGGACGAATCGCGCGCGAAGGTTTTGACCACGTTCCATTTCCTCCGCCAGCAAATCGCGAAGGATGACGGCACACCGAACTGGTGTCTGGCGGATTTCATTGCGCCAAAACATTCAACATCCAACGCCCAACATCCAACATCCAACGATCATATTGGCGCTTTCGCCGTCACGACGGGCCACGGGCTTGACGAATTGGTCACAAAATTCAAGGCCGGCCACGATGATTACAGCGCCATCATGGCGGAGGCGCTGGCCGACCGGCTGGCCGAGGCATTCGCGGAGCATCTGCACAAGCGCGTCCGGGAGGAATGGGGTTACGGCAAAACGGAACGGCTGACGACCGGCGACCTCATCGCCGAAAAATATCGCGGCATCCGCCCGGCGGCGGGTTATCCCGCGTGCCCCGACCACACGGAAAAGCAAATTCTCTGGAACCTGCTCGAGGTGGAAAAAAATGCCGGCATCAAATTAACGGAGAGCTTCGCCATGTGGCCGGGGAGTTCGGTGAGCGGGCTTTATTTCGCGCACCCGGAATCAAGGTATTTCGCCGTCGGCAAACTCGGTCGCGACCAGCTCTTGGATTACCACCCGCGCAAAGGCATGACCTTGCCGGAGGCGGAGAAATGGCTGGGCCCATATTTGAATTACGACCCGGTCAAAAGCATCTGAAATAGGATCGTTTCTCAAATTTCCCGGAGCGCAGCCGGGATATTGCGCCTTGCCGTTCCTGCACTAACCCCGAATTACAAGGTGATAGGGAGCGCACCCGCCCCGGGTGCCGTTTTCCGCGCCCTTCCGCGGCGCGCCAAAGCGCGCCAGCGCGACGGCGGCGCGGAAAACATCGGGCGCAACGATATTTCCCGGACGCCTGTGTCCGTCACGCGCGCCAGCGGCTGGACGCGAGGCGCGTCCAGCCACACCCGATCCGTCTGCGCTTCGCTTCGACGCGACCGCGCCGAAGCCGGAGGCGAAGGCGGGGGCGGGTGTGCTCCCCCCAACTCCGAAATTCGGGCTAACGCTCCATTAGCACAGGCGTCCCGTTCTCAAAAACCCTGACGCCCATGAAATCAGAATCACTTAATCTGAGACGTGTTTTAACGTTTAATAATACAAAAAAGTGAATACAAAAATTGTCAAGGTTTAGCCAAAACGCGGTTAGTCATTTTGTCGACTTTTGGCGATCTTTCTGTTCGGAAGGCGCGAATACGGCGCTGGCAAAATCAATCAACACAGGAAAAAATGATGAAAAAGATATTCGTACTCACAGCCATGTTCGGCTTCGTCGCCGCGCTAAACATTTCGGCTGCGGATGTCAAAGCGAACTGGGACTCGATCTGCGCCAAGTGCCACGGCGCGGACGGCAAGGGCGACACCAAGATAGGCCAAAAACTTGGCATTAAGGATTTCACCGACGCCAAAGTTCAGGACAGCATCAAGGATGAAGACGCGGTGAAAGCCGTTAAAGATGGCATCAAGGATGCGGATGGCAGGACGAAAATGAAGGCATACGTTACCGGGGCGGATACCCCCCTGTCGGACGACGAAGTCAAGGCACTCGTGGCTTATGTCCGTGGATTGAAGAAATAACCAGGCTTGTTAGCGGGCGGGGCGTCGCACCGGCGGCGCTCGTCCGGCAAACGGCCAAACCAACCTTCGGCCATATGCGACGGTTCAAGCTGCCGCCACAAATTCTGCGCCTTGTCCTGCTGGCCCTCGCCATCGTTGGATCCTATCTGGTCGCGCGTTCTTTTCTGGTCCCGCCGTCCTTTGGTCAATACGGCTGGTATCGCGGCAATGCGCTGAATCTGATTGCGTCGCGGGAACCCGTTTTTGCGGGCAAGAAGGCGTGCGATGAATGTCACTCCGACATTCTGCACAACCTGGCGGCGGATGCGCACAAGACCCTTTCCTGCGAGGCCTGCCACGGCGTCTGCCGGGAGCATTGCAATAACCCGGATATCCTGCCCGACAAGACCACCGGCAGCCACTGCATCCGGTGCCACGAAGCCAATCTGGCCCGCCCGGCCTGGCTCAAGCAAATCGTCGTCAAAGATCACTACGGGCCCAAATGCACTGAATGTCACCTGCCGCATCAACCCACCAAAACGCCGTGAAGAATCAAATCAGTCGTCGCAGTTCATTGCTGAGGATGGGGGTCGCATTCCTCGGACTGGTCACGCTTTCGGCCGCCCGTGCAGCCAAAGCGGCGGTGCAGACCGTGTTCGTTTCCACCAGCGCGCCCAAGGGCTACGACCCGACCAAGCATAAATGGCTGATGTGCATTGACGACAACAAGTGCATCGGCTGCGGGTTGTGCGCGGAAGCGTGCAAAAAGGAAAACGGCGTTCCGGAGGGCCCTTACTACCGCACCTGGATTGAGCGTTACATCATCCCCAAGCCGAAACCGGGCTCGGATCAAACCCGGGGCGAGGCGATCGTGGATTCTCCCGACGGCGGAATGCATGGTTTCCCTGAGCCGACCTTGCCGAAGGATCAAATTGAGCACGCGTTCTTCGTCCCCAAGCTATGCAACTTGTGCGAAAATCCGCCTTGCGTCCAGGTCTGTCCCGTCGGGGCGACGTTCAGCGCCCCGGATGGCGCGGTGCTGATTGACCCGAAATACTGCATCGGCTGCGCCTTTTGCGTGCAGGCCTGTCCTTACGGCTCCCGGTTCCTGAACCCGGTCACCCACACGGCCGAGAAATGTACGCTTTGTTATCATCGCATCACCCGCGGACTGAAGCCGGCCTGTGTGGAGATTTGTCCGGCGGAGGCGCGCATTTTTGGCGATTTGGAAAATTTGCGTGCCGATGATCCGATCCAGAAATTTTACGAAAAAAACCGGGTCCAGGTGCTCAAGCCGTATCTGGGCACGGAGCCCCGCGTTCTCTACGCCGGCCTGGATAAGGAGGTAAGATAAAATGAACGAGGTAACCAACATCGTCGTCGAGGCGCTGCCGCAGTTTCAGGGCTATGTATATCCCAATGAAGCCAGCCTTCACCCGGTCTGGAGCACGTTGATTGTCGTCTATCCCTACATCACCGGACTGGTGGCGGGCGCCTTCATCATGGCCTCGCTGGTGCGCGTGTTCAATGTCCGGGCGCTGGAGCCGGTTTATCGGCTCTCGATGTTGACCGCTTTTGCCTTTCTGCTCTGCGCGCCGTTGCCGCTTTTGTTCCATCTGGGGCATCCCGAGCGGTGCTACGAGATCATGATGACACCGCACCTGACCTCGCCCATGGCGGTTTTTGGCTTTGTTTATGCCTGGTATCTGATGGCGGTCCTGCTGCTGGAGCTGTGGTTTGATTTTCGCCAGGACTTCGTGAAATGGTCCCAAACCGCGTCCGGGTTCAAGGGAATCCTCTATCGGGTGCTGACCTTGGGCGTGACCGATGTGTCGGAGCAGAGTCTGCGACTGGACATGAAGATGGAGTGGCTCCTTTCGATTGTCGGAATTCCGTCGGCCTTTTTGCTGCACGGCTATGTCGGTTTCATTTTCGGTTCCATCAAGGCCAATCCCTGGTGGGGCAACGTGCTGATGCCGATCATGTTTATTCTGTCCGCCATCGTGTCGGGCATCGCGTTGTGCGTGTTCAACTACATCGTTCTGACCTGGATACGCCGCAAGACCGTGGACATGCGCTGCCTGGACACCATGGCGATGTTTCTCTTCTACGCGGTGGTGGTGGATGCCGTCATTGAAGGGCTGGATGTGCTGCATCGCGGCTTTGCGGCGGAGGAGGGGTTCGCGGTGTTGCAGACCATGATCCGCGAGAAACTCTTTTACACGCTGAATCTCGGACAGGTTGGCATCGGCACGTTATTGCCGTTGCTGATGCTGGGGTTGCTCCAGGTTTTGCGCCGGCGTGTGCCGGAGGCGGTCCGGCGGACCATGATTTTCTGCAGCGGAGCGATGATCCTGATCGGCGTGCTTTTGATGCGTTGGAATGTCGTCATGGGCGGGCAATTTTTCTCCAAGAGCCTGCGCGGTGTGATGAGTTACAAAATGGAGTTTGCCGGCCAGGAAGGCTGGCTCCTCAGCGCCGTCATCATGTGCCTGCCGTTCATCATTCTGACGGTGCTGGTGAAACTGTTTTTGTCCGAGCAATTGCAGCCCGGCGGCCATGTCCCGCCGGGCGGTTCCGCGGCACAGGCCTGATCGAGAGGGTCTGCGTCGGCATCCGGCCGTCCGGCCTGCCGTGCCGCCTCGTTCCTTCGCTTGGGGGAGCCGGTTACCGTCACTTGGCGACGTTCATCGCCGGCGGCGTTGATGACCGGCTGGCTCTTGGGATGACGCGCTGTGTCAAAAATACCAAGCCTTTGGCAAGATTGAAAAGGCCGAGGCGGCGAAGTGGAATGTGAAGGCCTGTGCCAGTGTCTGTTCGCCCGAAAATTCGGGCAAAATCAATTCGCGGAACTCGCTTGAGTGATGAACGTAAATCCGCAAGAATTCCGGAGTCCCCGGCAATGGGGAATGACCGGAGTCGGTCGGTTAACGAAACAAAAATAGGCTTATGAAAAAACTACTTGTTCTGGGCATCGCGGCAATGACCGTTGCCGCGCTGTCCGCTCGCGCGGAAGACGCGAAATCCACCTACGACAAAAGTTGCGCCATGTGCCACGGTGCAGACGGCAAGGGCCAGACCAAAATGGGTCAGAAACTTGGCGTTAAAGACTTCACGGATGCCAAAGTTCAGGCAGACATGAAGGACGATGCGGCGGCGAAGGCGATCAAGGAGGGGATGAAGGACGCGGACGGCAAGACCTTGATGAAACCGTTTGATAGCCTGTCAGACGACGACGTCAAGGGACTGGTCACGTATATCCGGGCGTTTAAGAAGTGAGCAACGCCGGCAGCCCTTGCCGGGTGAATGGCCCGGAGGAAACGCGGCGGCAGGGGGTTGGTCGAGAAGGGGCCCAGACAAATCCGGGTGACGCCGGGCGAAAGATGCCCGCGCAGCCGGGAGGGGGAGCATCTGCCTGCGGGAGAACTGACAAACGCAAAACCGCGCAGATTCCGACGATAGCAACTTGACCGATATATGAATGACGAAGATGCGGAACAACCGCCTTACCGGCCGTCCTTGCTGCAAAACTGGGTGAGTCTGACCGGGTTGGTCATCGTGATCGGCAGTCTGTTCTCCTTCTGCCTGCTGTTCATACTGGATGCCGTCGCGCACTTTTCCAATCCTTACATCAGCATCCTGACCTGGATGGTGACGCCGGGATTCCTGACCAGCGGGTTGCTTCTGGCACTGGTTGGGGCGCTGCGCGAGCGGCGTCGGCGGGCAAAGACCACTTCCTGGATGTCGGCGGTGCAAATTGATCTTTCGCGCCCGCGCGACCGGCGCATCCTCGTCAGCTTTGTCGTCGGCAGCCTCCTGTTCATCATGCTTTCCGCCGTGGGCAGTTACAACGCATTTGAATTCACGGAATCGGTCCAGTTTTGCGGCCAAACCTGTCACGGCGTCATGAAACCCGAACTGACGACCCACGACCACGGGCCGCACGCCCGCGTGGCTTGCGTGGCGTGCCATGTGGGGCCGGGGGTGAATTGGTTTGTCCGTTCAAAACTCTCCGGCTCCTATCAGGTGTATGCCGTCCTGTTCAACAAATATCCGCGGCCCATCCCCACGCCCATCGAGAACCTGCGCCCCGCCCGGGAAACCTGCGAGCAATGTCACTGGCCGCAGAAATTCAGCGGCAACCTGGACCGCACGTTCAATTATTTTCAGAGCGACGAATCCAATTCGCCCTATTCCATCCGACTCTCGATCAAAATCGGCGGCGCCGACCCCTCCCGCGGCCCGGTCGGAGGCATTCACTGGCACATGGTCGTGGGCAACCAGGTGGAATACATCGCAACGGATGCGGCCCGGCAGAAGATCCCTTGGGTGCGGATCACCGACCAACAGGGCGTCGTCACGGTGTATCACACGCCAAGATTCACCAATGACGTCTCCGGGTTTGAAATCCGCAAGATGGATTGCATGGATTGCCACAACCGTCCGTCGCATCGTTACGTGCCACCGGACAAGGCCGTCAATCTCGCCATGGAACTCGGCCAAATTGACCGCACCATCCCCTGGGTCAAATCCAACGCGGTCTATGTCCTTACCCACAAATACGACAACGACAACCAGGCACGCGATGGCATTGCCACCGCACTGGCGGAACGGTATCCCCATGACCCGCGCATCCGCGACGTGATTCCGGTGGTGCAAGGGATTTACACGAATAATTTCTTCCCGGAAATGAAGGCCAACTGGAGCGTTTATCCGGACAATGTCGGCCACCTGCTCTGGCCCGGTTGTTTCCGTTGCCACGACGGCGCCCACAAGGCCGACGATGGCCGGACCATCAAGGCCAACGATTGCAACGCCTGCCACACCATCCTCGCGCAGGGCAGCGGCGCGGAACTGCAGCAACTGACGCCCGGCGGCCAGCCCTTCAAACATACCGGCGGAGATTACGATCTTTCCTGTTCTGATTGCCACACGGGCGGATTGTAGCGACTGCCTCAAGGTCCATTTTGAATTGATAAATTCACGCAGCGTCGAGGCTTCGCCTCGATCCGATTGTGCAAACCCCGCTTTCCCGGCAACGGGCCGGACGCTGCTGTTGTCGCGTATCGCGGTTTTGGAGCACTGGCTGGCGTTTGCTGTGGTCACTTGAGCCACTTGACAAAATCTCGTGGGCTGATAAAAGCTCCGGCATGAAATCAAATTCACGTCGTCGAACGCATCTGCCATTCATCGTTATCCTGCTCGCCCTGATTCTCCACGCCGGGGTTGTTTGGGGGGTGCAGGACGAGGGACAACTGGCATGGGGTGTCAATGCGGTGGTTCTCAAGTCGCCGTGGAGCAGTTCGCCGACCATGGATGAGCTGCTCACCGATCAGGACCATACGATTTCGTTGGGCAAGTTCTATCGCGACGGCGGTCTGAATTTTCCCGCAACCCCGACGGAGTGCCGTCTTGCCTACAATAACGACGGGCTGCTGGTGGTCTTTCGATGCACGGAATCCAACATGTCCTTCCCTGCCGCCCCCCGAAGCACCGACGATTGGTATTCCGAAATCAACGCGCGCGGTTCAGAAGACCACCTTTTCCCCGATGAGGTGGACTTTCTCATTCAGCCCGACATGACCAGCCGGGCGTATTATCAATTCGCCATGACGCCGGACGGGAAAAAATTGGGCTGTTCCCGGCTGCCCGGTACGAACCAAGCCCCCGGCTCAGCCGTCCGCGCCGAGAAGCTTGACGCTGCCGCGTTTGATGCGAATGTGGTGCGGGGAGCGGAGGAATGGGTGGTTTATTTCAAAATCCCCTGGTCAACTTTTGGCGGAAAGCCGGGTTCCCATTTTGGTGTGATGCCCATTCGGACCCGCTGGCGCAACGGCGAAGTGAGCAGCCCGGTGGCCTTTGATTTCCTGGACGAAGTCAACAGCACAATGAAGAGCGCGGTGACGGAAGATCCGGCGGTTGACCTCTTTATTGAAACCCACTTTTCCGGACCGCCCGTGCAAACGGAGAGCGCCAGTTTGTGCCGATTGCCGTCAGGTGCGCAGCGCTGGCAGCGCGAAGCCTGGGTGACCTATCCGGATGTGGACACGCTCCGACAGGTCTGGCAGTTGGAGAATT
The DNA here is from genome assembly GCA_050013895.1 of Verrucomicrobiota bacterium. Classification (GTDB taxonomy): domain Bacteria; phylum Verrucomicrobiota; class Verrucomicrobiia; order Limisphaerales; family UBA11358; genus UBA11358. Next base: position 15,082 of record JBEKEJ010000002.1, read on the forward strand.
CCCTGTCCACCCCGACGGATGCGAACAATCTGGCGCAACGGCTCTATTTGACTTCGCGTTGGACAGACCTGTTGACATTGGAAGGACTCTGCTTCCTGCATCGCGCCTGGTCCACCACCATGCCCGACATGTGGCCCGATATCCCCCGAAAAAAGATCAATGCGGCCTTGAGAACGAACAACGTGGCGGGGGCTTGTCAGGTTCTGGACGACTACCTGCGCCAATTGGATGAATTGTCCAGGTGGTGGTACGCCGACGGTTCGCCCGGCGACGTTTTGCAGGACGAATGGAAACCCGTCACGAAAGCCGAAAGCATCGAGACGCAAGATCATACGCTGCTCATGCGGTGTGTGGCCGGAGGCAACCACGTTGACTTGCACCTGGCCTTCCCGACCGTTGGCGGCGTCCGGATCTACGGCAACGATGAAGGTTACTTCAAACCGGCCGAACTGTGGCCAATCCATGCGACCCAATCCGGGGGCTCCTGCTCCATCCAGAGTCCCAACGGCAATATTGTGATCCAGCAGGAGCCGTTTTCGATCTCCTTCCAAAATGCCGACGGCAAGGAAGTGACGCGCCTTGGCGCCAATGACCTCGCATTCCGATTCAATTCCGCCGGCAAGATCATCGGGCTCGATTTCAAGAATCATCTCGACCCGGCCGAGTCCATTTATGGTTTCGGCGAGCGCTACGATCATTTCAATGAGAATGGACATGCGCTGACGCTGTGGGGAACAGACGACTGGGTTGGGAACGGAGTGGGTTGGAGGAACACCACCTACAAACCGCTGGGGATCTTTCACAGCTCCAAAGGCTACATGGTCTTCGACAATTCGACGTATCGCTTGAGGGCGGACGTCGGACAGACCGACCCGGGCCAGTATCGGTTGACGCAGTTGGGGCCGATTGTCGATTTCTACTTTTTCATCGGCACTCCCGAACAGTCCCTGAATTCCTACACCGCCTTAACGGGCCGGTGCCCGCTGCCGTCGAAGTGGGTGTTTGAACCGTGGATGGGCAGAGGCGGTGGGGCCTGGCGGATCGGCCCGTATAACAATCCCGTTGCGAACCAGACCAATACCATCGCGCGCTTCGCGGCGTTGGACATACCGCATTCGGCGATCTATGCCGAGGGCGGAGGGCAATTCAACTCGCCTGTGCTGCACAAATTCGCCGATCAGTACGGCATCAGGGTGCTGGGCTATTTCATGCCGGCGGTTCGCAATCAGCAAGGGCTCATGCCAGAACTGAAACCCGAACAGGTTCCCACCCTCCGCCTCACGAATGGGGAAACGGCTCCTGGCGGGCGCGACATTTACGTGGATTTCACGCACCCGCTGGCCATGGAACTTATCCGTCGGGATTTGAAGAACACCCTGGATATGGGCGTGGCCGGAAGCATGGTGGATTTCGGCGATATGGTGGGGGATGACGCCGTATTTTATGACGGCAGAAGCGGCGCTGAAATGCACAACTTCTACTCGTACGCCTATCACAAAACGGTCAGTGAAGTGTACCGCGAGAAGCGCGGAGATGATTTCATCCTGTATGGCCGGGCGGCGGCTCCCGGAGGGCAACACTGGGTCGGGCAGTTTGCCGGCGATCATTCCGGCAACTTCGCCGGGCTCAAGGCTGTGTTGACCGGCGCGTTGAATCTGTGCGCCGGCGGCTACTCCACCTGGGGCAGCGATGTTTGCGGATATTTTGGCACGCCCGAGCCGGGGGTCTATATGCGCTGGTTTCAATTCGCGTGCTTCAGTCCGATCTGGCGGCCTCATGGCAAGGCTTCCTCGCGCGATCCTTGGGACTACGGCGACGCGGCCGTGACGAATTACAAGTTCCTCGCTTGGACTCGGGAAAACATACTGGACTATACCTACAATGCCGCTATTACCACACATGAGACCGGCACTCCCATCATGCGCTCGATGCCGGTTGCCTTTCCCGACGAACCGCAGGTGGCCGGTGTCGGCGATCAATATATGTTCGGGCCGGATCTGCTCGTGGCGCCGGTCCTGACGAGCGACGAGTTCCGCACGGTTTCCTTCCCGTCAGGCGTCTGGGCGAGCCTGTGGGACGGCAAGACTGTCACCGGTCCGGCCGAACTCAAAGTCAATACGCCTCTGGACACGATCCCGGTCTATTTGAGGCCAGGAGCCATCGTGCCGGTGGAATTGAGCAAGGATTTGCAGTTTGGCCAAAGCATGACCCCCGGCCGGGTCGGCGCCTTGGTGACGACTCCGCCGAAGGAGAATGAGGACGTCGTTCTGTTCAACGAGCAGGGCGATGCGGCACGGGTGATTGTGCAAGCCACACCGAGTGGTTCCAGTTGGCAACTGAAAGACCTTCCTGAGATTAATTACGTCCTGATTTACGGCACGACCAGCGCCGCCGGCGTTAAAGTGGACGGCGAAGAGTTGCCGCACGTGACGACGCCCGGGTTCGATGGAATGCCCGCAGGCTGGCAGGCTGATTCCGCCGGCAACCGGCTGGTCATTCACCTGCCGTCAACCCAATCCAAAATGCCGACGAGAAAAATCGAAGTGGACTTCAACCCAGGCACGAAATAGGACAACTTGGGTGATCAACAAGAGCAAACTGCGCCGGACCTGTCTGGAATGATTGCCCGGCAGCATCTCGCCGGACCGTATAGGGCATGGCGTGGAGGTCCGCCTGTAAGGACAAAGCCAGGCCGGCCGCAACTTCGCCACGAAACAATATATGAATACTGCACGCCAACTGGGCATCTTTGTTATCGGGTTGTTCTTTTGCGGGGCGGTTTATGGAACGAGTTATCCGATTAAGATCAGCAGCACGAATCCGCGCCTGCTGGTCGATCAGAACAACGCTCCATTCCTGATCGTGGGAGATAATCCGCATGCCATGATTGTGAACCTCACATTGTCCGAGTCGACGGCTTATCTGGCCGACCGGGCGACAAATGGATTCAACAGTCTGTGGATTGATTTAATCTGCTTCAAATACACGGGCGGGCGGGTGGACGGCAGCCGCCTGGACGGGACCAAGCCCTTCACCCAGACCATTCCCGGCACCAGTTTTTACGACCTGACCACGCCGAATGAGGCTTATTTCGCCTATGCGGACGAGATTCTGCGAATGGCGGCGACGAATGGAATGGTGGTCATGCTGGACCCCATCGAAACCGCCGGGTGGCTGCCAACAGCGCTCGCCAATGGCTCGACCCGGTGCCGGGCGTATGGCCAATACCTGGGGAACCGTTACCGGGACTTCCCCAATATCATCTGGCTGAACGGAAATGACTATCAGAAATGGAGCGTGGCGACCAATGACGCGGTCATGACCGCAGTGGCCCTGGGCATCAAGGACAAGGACCCAATCCATCTTCACACCATCGAATTGAATTACGATGCGAGCTGTTCCCTGGACGACCCGAACTGGGCGCCCATCGTCGGCCTGAATTTCGCCTACACTTATTACGACACCTACGCCGAAGTGCTTCATGGCTACAATCAATCCCCCGTCATGCCGGTGTTCATGGGCGAGGCCAACTATGAATCCGAAACGAACAAGAACGAGGACGGCGGGTCTCTGCGCGTTTTGCGCATGCAGGAATACTGGACCATGCTCTCCGGGGCGGTCGGCCAGTTATACGGCGATCGTTATACCTGGCCATTCGTGCCCGGCTGGCAGAATCATTATGACACACCGGGCGTCGTCCAACTCGGCTACATGAAGCATTTGTTTGAGGCCCGGAAATGGTATGACTTGGTGCCTGATCAAGCCCACGCCTTCGTCACCGCCGGCTACGGCCATTTCGTATCCGATCCGCCGCCGGCGACGGCAACCCAGGCGCGTTTCGCCGACAACGACTATGTGACCGCGGCCCTGACGGCCGACGGCACGCTGGGCATGGCCTACTTGCCGCAGGGCGGGAAGATCACCGTGGCCATGAGCAAGCTTCAGAAGCCGGTCACCGCCCGCTGGTTCGACCCGAGCGCCAACACCTTCAAGGCCATTGCCGGCTCGCCGTTCGCCAACACCGGCAAGCACCGATTCACCGCGCCGCGCAGGAACAGCGCCGGCGACCGTGACTGGGTATTGGTGTTGGAAACAGCTGCCGGCGGAGTGCCGCATAATTGACGTTGTCCTTCACTTTGCAGGTTTAACTTCGCCAAATGAATAAATATATGAATACATCACACCAACTGCGCCTCCTGGTCATCGGGCTGTTCCTTTGCGGGACGGTTTATGGAGCGAGCTATCCGCTCAAAGTCAGCAGCACAAATCCGCGCATTCTGGTTGACCAGAACAACGCTCCATTCTTGATCATGGGCGATTCGCCTCATGCTCTGATTGTAAACCTCACGACACCGGATGCGGCAGCCTATCTGGCTGACCGGGCGGCCCGGGGAATGAACAGTATGTGGGTGCATCTGCTTATCATCAGACCCATCGAAGGGCGTCCGGACTGCAGCCTGCTGGACGGAACCAAACCCTTCACCAATACCATCTCCGGCACAGATTTCTATGACCTGACCACGCCGAATGAAGCTTATTTTGCCCATGCGGACGAGGTGATCCGAATCGCGGCGACGAACGGGATTGTCGTCATGCTCAACCCTCTCGAAACTGCCGGATTCCTGAAAACGGCCCTTGCCAACGGCTCGGCCCGCTGCCGGGCTTACGGGGAATACCTGGGGAACCGGTACAAGAACTTTCCCAATATTGTTTGGCTGAACGGAAACGATTTTCAGACTTGGAGGGCTGCAACCAATGACGCGGTCATCACCTCGGTGGCACTGGGCATCAAGGATAAAGATCCGAATGCCATCCAGACCGTGGAGTTGAATTATCAGGCCAGTTGTTCTTTGGACGACCCGAACTGGGCGCCCATCGTCGGCCTCAATCTCGCCTACAGTTATTACGCAACCTATGCCGAGGTGCTTCATGGCTACAATCAATCGTCCACGATTCCGGTGTTCATGGCCGAGGCCAACTTTGAATCTGAGACCAACGGCGACGAAGACGGCGGTCAGCCGCATGTGCTGCGCATGCAGGAATACTGGACCATGCTCTCCGGGGCGGCCGGCCAGCTTTACGGGCACAAATATATCTGGAGATTTCTTCCCGGCTGGCAGAACTACCTCGATACGCCCGGGGTCGTTCAGTTTGGCTACATGGAGAATTTGTTTGCCGCCCGGAAATGGTATGATCTGGTGCCTGACCAGAAGCACGCGTTCGTCACCGCCGGCTACGGCAAGTTCATTTCCACCGGACCCTCCGCCAAGGCGCCTGGCGGACGGTTTGCCAGCAATGACTATGTGACTGCCGCCCTGACGGCGGACGGCACGCTGGGCATGGCCTATCTGCCGCAAGGCGGGACGATCACCGTGGCCATGAGCAGACTTCAGAAACCGGTCGCCGCCCGCTGGTTCGACCCGAGCGCCAACACCTTCAAGGTGATTGCCGGCTCGCCGTTCGCCAACACCGGCACGCAACAATTCACCCCGCCCGGTAAGAACAGCACCGGCGACCCCGACTGGTTATTGGTGTTGGAAACGGTTGCCAGCCCATAACGCATTCTGACAGGCTCATTGCCTTCAGCAACGACAGACCGCTGTTGTGTGAATCGCAGTTCTTGCAGATTCATGAGGCGTAGTCGTGGAGCCATGCAGCAATTGGACCAGACCGGGAAGTATGAAGCAGAAAGATTTCGACATGCATAGGATGGCCTCAGTTTGTTTCCTGGCGGGTTGTGTCGCACTGGCGATCTCCGGATGCGGTAGCCTGGACCCGCGTCAAGAGGCAGCACCGTCGGCCGCTGTCGCTCGCGAGCGGAGCCTCCAGGCGCCGGCGGCAGAAAACGAGTTTGCCGGCAAGAACCGCTTCGGCATCGCCACCGGAACAATCCTCTACAACTTGCTCGTCGCGCGGAACCACAATACCGCCCGTTTCGACAGCATGATGGATGATTTCAAGTCACTCGGCGTGGTCTGGATTCGCACGCTGGCGTCCTGGCGCGATATGGAGCGCTCGGAGGGATCGTACGACTTCTCGAATCTCGATTACCTCGTGCAGGCGGCCCGATCGCGTGGCATGAAGCTGATTCTGGAACCCAATGCGCCGCCCGCGTGGGCGGCGTATAAGCCGGAAAGCGACCGTCTGTTGCCGCCCGATCGGGGCGTGCCGCCCTTCGATGTGGCGGCCTATGCGCGATTCACCGGCAGGCTGGCAGCGCACCTGAGGCATTCCGACGCGCAGGGCACAGTGGCGGCCATCGAGTTGGGCAACGAACCCAACCATGTCAAGGCGTGGAATCCGCCCAGCGCCGCCAAGTACACGAAAGGCCTTCTCATTCCCTGCTACAGCGCCATCAAGACGGCCAATTCCAATATGGTCGTGCTCATCGGCGGCATCGGCGGGATCAAAGATGCCAATGGGGACTACGATCCCTACCGGTTCGTGAAGGAACTGTATGATAACGGGGCGCACGGATATTTCGACGGCATCAGCTACCACCCTTATTCCTATCCGGTTTTGGCCAGCGAATCGGCGGCCGGCTCGGGTATCCGGAAAAAGAAGGAACTCGAGGTGGGCACCGCCTGGCAACGGATGATCGCCGTTTACACGGACCTGATGGTGCCGCATGGCGATGGCGAAAAGAAAATCTGGATTACGGAGTATGGCATGCCCACCAATGGGCCCCGGATCAAGAACGCGCAGCAGGAGGAGGCCAGACAGGCCGAAATGGTTCGCGATGTGTATGCCTTGCTCAATGCGAACCCGCGTCGTTATCCCTGGATCGCCGGAATCGGCCCCCTCTGTTGGTTCTCGTATCTGGACAAGGGCAACGATCCGACGAATCGCAAAGACTTCATGGGAATGGTCCGCTCCGATGGCACGCACAAGCCCGCCTGCGATGCCTATCGTCTGATGTCGTCGACAAGTTGGTGACGAGCCGCGGGCGGTGGCAACGCGGCAGCGGGGTGGTTGAGGTTCCGGTATGGCACGCCTTCTTTGCGCGGGTTGAAGGCGCCTGAGTTCCGCCGGCGGCAAAATCCCGCATAATGGCCTGACCGCCTGCGACGTCAGACGCAAAATGGTCGCGCCACAATGATTAACCCGAAATCCGAAGTTGATGGGGAGCGCACCCGCCCGGGGTGCGGTTTTCCGCGCCCGTCCGCGGCGCGCCAAAGCGCGCCAGCGCGACGGCGGCGCGGAAAACATCGGACGCAGCGAGATTTCCCGCACTCCGGTGTCCGTCACGCGCGCAAGAGGCTGGACGCGAGGCGCGTCCAGCCACACCCGATCCGTCTGCGCTTCGCTTCGACGCGACCGCGCCGAAGCCGGAGGCGAAGGCGGGGGCGGGTGTGCTCCCCAACGCCGGAATTCGGGTTTGATGATCTTTCTTTTCCAACCCGGCGCGGACCTGATGCAGAAACGCGCCGATCCACGGTGAAGACCGGGAGCTTGACAACCTGGACGGTAATGGGAAATCTCAACGCAAGGCATACCACGGAAATTGCGGTTGGAATATGAGGGCGCGATTTATCATGGGATGAATCGGGGAGACCGGAGCAAGGTCTGAAAGAGCAGCGAGAACCAGGCAGCAAGTTTCGAGGCTGTGCGATTTCGCAGACCCCATGTCCACGGAGAAGAACAACCCTAATGCGTGAAGAACCAGTGCTCAGGGGATAGGCAAATGGAAATCCCAAATCCAAAAGGAAAAAACTATGCATAGTCAGGTTTTTGAACACGATCCATCAATGTTCGGTGCGCATGCCTCTGCGAGTGAGAGACGCCGGACCTCAACGTGGCGTCTCGCGCTCGAAGGGCTGATCATCCTGCTGGGCTTCTTCATGTTGGCGCCATGCCACGGCGCGCCGGCAACGCTGCCCGCCAACGACGCGCTGACCTGGGGCAGGGAACCCGTCGAAGCCAGGACCAGCCAGCGCGCGACGATCTGCCTCAACGGGATCTGGCAGGCAATGCCCGCGGTGAACGACGCCCGCCAGCAACCCACCGCCGACTGGGGCTACATCCGCGTTCCGGGCGGCTGGCAGGACAGCACGAATCGCATGCCCGGCATGATCGCCGCCGGAACCGGCGGCCCCTGGCAGGATTTCCGCAGCAATCAAGTTTCCCGCATGTGGTATCAGCGGCCGATCAACGTGCCCGCCGATTGGGCTGGACGCGCCGTGCTGCTGGAATTTCAACGCCTCAGCACCGATGCCCGGGTCTTCGTGAACGACCGCGAATGTGGCGAGGTGCACTGGCCCGAAGGTGCCGTGGACATCACACGCGCGGTCACGCCGGGCAAGGACGCAACGGTCCGCTTGCTGGTGGTGGCAACGCCCGATGCGTCGGCTGTCAAGTCCCTGCTGGCGGGCAACGAGCCCGAGCACGCTGCCCAACCGCAAGCGGAGCCAGACGTTCGCGGTCGCCGGGCGCGAGGCCTTACGGCACGCGGCTTGATCGGCGACGTCTTGCTGTGCAGCCGACCCGCCGGCGCCCACATTGACAGCATCTACGTCAAGACGTCCACGCGGCAGAAACAGCTCGCCCTCGAGGTCGAACTGGCCGGTGTGGCCCAAAGTGGCAACGTGCATTTTACCGCCGTCGCGCTGGACGAAAAAGGCCGTGAGGAGCGCCGGTTCGAAACGAACCTTTCCGTGCACGGTGCCGAGACGCAAATTGCGCAGCCGGCCTGGTCGTGGCCAAACCCGCGGCTGTGGGACATCGGCCAGCCCAGCCTCTACACACTCGTGCTCAAGGTCCAAGGCGCGGGGCTCAACGACGAGATGCAGCAGCCTTTCGGCTTCCGCGAGTTTTGGATTGACGGTCCCAGGTATTTCCTCAACGGCAAGGAACTCCGTATGCGCCCGGTGATGGGCCATCCGCAGGCCCGTGCCGTCGCCGAGGAAATGGACGGCCACATTGATGCGTTCATGTGGGCGGGATACAACTTCCAGGAAATCTGGCCGAATGGAATAAGCGCCCGCGGCCAGCCTGATGATTATCTCATGTGGTACGAACGCGCCGATCTGAAGGGCTGGCCAATCAACTGCGTCCTTGAGGAAATCCAGCCCTACGCCGCCACGTGGAGCGATCCGGCGACCCGCGAGCATTTCCGCGCCGCCGCTGCGGCCCAGATCAAGGACTACCGCAATCATCCCTCGATCATCATGTGGACCACCAGCCCCAACTACGCCCGCGGCGACGAGACCCCGCGTATCATCGGCAACCGCTCCGCGGCGTGGAACAAGCTGGGCGCATGGACCGAGGACCGATTCCCCAAACTTCAGGAAGCCATTGAAATCCTGCGTTCGCTCGACGGCACGCGCCCGGTCGTCTCCCATCATTCCGGCGCCGTCGGCGACGTGTACTCGCTGAACCTGTATCTGGACGTGATTCCGCTGCAGGAGCGCGAGGAGTGGTTGAGCTATTGGGCGGCCTTCGGCGACATGCCGTTCTTCTGCCCGGAGTTCGGCTGCCCGCTTCAGCCGACCTACCACCGTGGCCGCAATGGTTTCCACAACTCGATTATCACCGAGCCGTTTGACGCGGAATACTGTGCCATCTATTTCGGAAATCAGGCCTACGCCGAAGAGACGCCGCTATACCGCTCGCAGATTCGCAGCCTGTTCCAAGGCGGGCAGACTTATGCGACGTGGCACTTCGATCCGGCGGAGGTTTGCGCCCCGAACATCCAGCAGCTCCAGGAGTTGTTCATGCGCAACACGTGGCGAAGCTGGCGCACCATGGGCAACACCGGCGGCATGTTTCCATGGTCGAACGCCGACAGTTGGGTTCTCAACACAAACGCCGACCAGGAAGTTGACCTGGGCCCGTTTGTGCCGGGCCGGCGCGGGTACTATTTTCACACGGCCACAATGGCCAACCTCCATTGGCTGGCCCCCCAGGCCGCCCGGATGTTGCCGGCGGCCAAAGCGCTGGTTGAAAACAACCAGCCGACGCTGGCGTGGATTTGCGGCCCCGGCGGAAGGCCCAACCCCGGCGTGTCCGGTCCCGATCAAGCGTTCACCGCCAAGGACCATAACTTCTGGACCGGCCGGACCATTGAGAAGCAGGTCGCCTTGTTGAATGACAACCGCATTCCCCAGAAATACTCGGTTCGGTGGGAGGCGACCGTCGCCGGACGGCGGGTGGACTCCGGTGATAACCAGGGAACCATTGATCCGGCCCAGACGCTGTTCGTGCCCATCAGGTTTAATGCCCCCGACCATATCAATGGCGCAAAGGTGGACGGCCAGATCACCATGACCGCCAGAATCGGCCAGGCAACGCATGAAGACCGCTTCGCCTTCCGCGTCTTTGCCGCGCCGGCGCCGCTCTCCGGCGATCTCGCGGTGTATGATCCGGCCGGCCAAACCACCGAACTGCTGCGCCGCCTGGGTTGTTCAGTGCACGAGTGGGACCAGGTGACGGCCGAACCGCTGATTGTGATCGGGCGCTCGGCGCTCATGGGGCGCCCGGACCTGCTGCGCGAGATCGAGCCGTTCGTGCAGAACGGCGCCCGGGTGATCGTGTTCAGCCAGGACCCCGAGTTCATGCGCGACCGGCTCGGCCTGCGCGTCGCCTGGCACATGTCGCGCCGGGTTTTCCCGGTCTCGGCCAACCATCCCGTCATGGCAGGTCTGGATGCGACCGATTTGAGCGACTGGGCGGGCAGCAGCACGCTGCTGAATCCATTCCCTGATGGCACATGGGAGAAGCCTTTTGGATATAATTACGAACCTCCCATGGCGTTCTACGGCTGGCGCTGGGGCGGCCGCGGCGCGGTGGCCAGCGCATCGGTCGAGAAGCCGCACAAGGGCTCGTGGCGGCCGATCCTCGAAGATGAGTTTGACCTGGCTTACTCTCCACTCATGGAGCTGGACTACGGCAAGGGCCGTCTCACCTGGTGCATGTTGGACCTGGAAGACCACGCCGCCAAGGACCCGGCGGCATTGGAGTTGGCGGGCCGGATCATGAACTATGTTCTGACCGCGCCCCTCACGCCCAAGGTGAACAAGATGTTCTACATCGGCGACGATTTCGGCGCCAAACTCCTGGACGATCTTGGGTTCCTTTACGAGAAGGCCGCGGCGATCCCGGACGGCGCCGACCTGCTCGTGATCGGCTCAGGCGCCGTGCCGTCGGATGAAGCCGTCAGCGCCTTCGTCCAGGGCGGCGGCAAGGTACTGGTCCTGCCGCGCAGTGGCGAAAGTCTGCCGCTGGGCGGCACGCAGAAGAAAGCGGAGAGCTTCGCCGGCTCGCTGAACGTGCCCGACTGGCCGGAAGCCCGCGGGTTGAGCGAATCGGACCTGCGCTGGCGGACGGATACCGAAGCGTGGTTGATCGCCTCGGGCGGCGACGTGGGCGCGGATGGATTGCTGGCCCGAAAGGTTTTGGGCCGGGGCGTGCTGATATACTGCCAGCTCGACCCCAACCGCTTCGATGCCGACGACAAGACCTACTTTCGCTTCACGCGGTGGCGGCAGACCCGGGCGCTGTGCCAGGTGCTGGCCGATCTCGGCGGGCAGTTCGCGGCCGACAAGCTGATCTTCACGGTCATCCCGGAGAGCGTCGTCAAGCAGCCCTGGACGTTCGAGCCGGTGAAACAGCCGAGCAGCTTCTACAGTTCGGACTACCGCGATGATTATCCCTTGGGCGACGATCCGTATCGTTACTACAACTGGTAAAGGCGCGTCGGGCAACGTTGAGCGTGTTACGCGCATGGCGACCGCGCAACTCGACGAACTCATCCCGGTTCTATGGCAGTTCCGATTAACATTGGCACGGTTTGATCTGATTTTGGAAAAGCGGCCTCGCAGGTGTGGTAGCGGCGGACGTCTCGTCTGCCGTAGAGGGCTGGCGTCCCGTCCACCCTCCACAGTAGTCCTGCTACGGAGGACGGGCCGCCCGGAAAGAACGATGGCAGATGCGTGCGATTCTGAAATGTTCCAGCGCGGTCGGGGTTCAAGTGTTTTATCCGCCTAGCGGGACGCCCAGGCTCTACGGCAGGCAGGATGCCCGCCACTACGGAAAGGCGACGGAGTGCGCCAATGTCAACATGAACTGCCATACCGGTGACGGTCACCCCGGTCAATTTGATCATGGCATTGACAAATCAACGCCCGCGGACTTAGCTCTGGACCATCAAACTCAAATCCAGCCAATGAACAAACCGAAAAACATCAACGAATTCAACCGGCGTGATTTCCTTAAAACCAGTCTCGTTGCCTCCGTCGCAGCGACGACGGTTGGCGTGGCAACTGCGGCGGAAAATACGCCCGCCGCGTCTTCCGCGACATCTGCGTTGAAAACAGAGACCCCATCCGTCATCAGCGTGACCGATGCGAAACCCGCCGCGCCGCTTCGCAAGCCCTGGAAGAACGCCATTGCCGTGGGGCGCGCCTATGAACTCCTGCGGGATGACGTTCAAAGTCATCTGGCAATTTTGCAGCGCGCTATCGGCTATCGTTATTGCCGATTCCACGGTTTGTTCCACGACGAAATGGCCGTCGTGGCGCGCCGGAAGGACGGCACGCTGGCGTTCCGCTGGCACCAGGTGGACAAGGTTTTTGATGCGCTGCAACGGCTCGGTCTGCGTCCTTTTGTGGAGCTATCCACCATGCCGGTGGCGCTGGCTTCCGGAACTGCGACGGTCTTTGATTGGGAATTCAACACCACGCCGCCCAGCGACTACGCGGAATGGGGCCGGTTGGTGGAGGCATTCGCCCGTCATTGTCTGGACCGCTACGGTTTGGAAGAAATAGCGCAATGGTATTACGAGGTTTGGAATGAACCAAACATCAACTTTTGGACGGGTTCCAGGGAAGACTACTGGAAGCTCTAAGACGCCTCGGCGGCCGCGCTCAAGGCGGTCAGCCCGCGTCTCCGGGTCGGCGGGCCGGTCACCGCCAGGGGCGAATGGATTCCGGAAATAATTGCACACTGTTCGTCCACCGGCGTGCCGCTGGACTTCATCAGCACCCATATCTACTCGCAGGATGAATACGTGGCCTATCCGGAGCGCAGGGGCAGCCCGCATAAACCCGGCGCGTTCACCGCGGACATCGTGCGGGGGATCCGCCAGACCGTCCGCCAGTCCGCATTTCCCAATTTGGAAATACACTGGACGGAGTGGAACAGCGAAACGTCTTCGCCCGGCGAGGAGATTTCCTGGGACAATAATCCGCACGTGGATGACCTGTCCGGCGCTGCCATCACCTGCGACATCGCCACGGCGGTTGATGGGGACTGTGACACTTTCTGCTGGTGGACGGCCAGTGATGTTTTTGAAGAAAGCGGCATGCCGCAGAGCGAGTTTTCCCGCACCTTCGGACTGCTGACGCTGAACGGCCTGCCCAAAGCGACGTTTAACGCCTTCAGCTTTCTCAACCGCCTGCGAGGCGGGCGGCTGGAAGTCCGCCACGAGGCGCTGGCGCCCGGTCGCGGTCTGGTGGCGACAGCGGAAGGGCAAAGCCGGCAAGTCCTGCTTTGGCACCGGATTCTGCCGGAGGCCGGAGCGCAGCAACCTTGGGAAGGCATGCTGGAAATGCCCTGGACTGAATCCGCCAAGCCCGTGCTGGTGCAGGAGCGAATCACGGCCGGCGCCGGCAGTTGCTGCGAGACCTGGCAGTCGTTGGGCCGGCCTCAGAACCTCTCGCCGATCGAACATCATCTGCTCGAAGTCCATGCCGCTCCCGAGGCGCGATTGTTCCAGCCGGACGCCAAAAACGGCCAGGTGACTCACGACTTTCGCTTGGCCCCCGGAGAAGTGCTGTATCTGGAATTGCGTCCACAGGAAGCGGCCGCCCTGCCCAAGGCGCCGTTGCGGCAGGAACTGAAGGCCTGGTATGCGGCCATGCGCGCAAAGTCAAAATAGGGATCGGGGATTAAGAAGTGCATAACGAGTTTCGGTCCGCCGCTCCGTGATGGCGAGGATGCGTTTCGCAGGGGGATCGGTTTATGAGCAAACTGCAAAACCAAAATGAATTGAACCGGCGCGATTTCCTTAAAACCAGCCTCGTGGCTTCCGTTGGGGCGGTCACGGTGGGCGTGGCCGCTGCCGGGGAAAATACTTCCGCCGCGCCTTCCGCGACACCTGGCTCGAAAACGGAGCCCCAGTCCATCATCAGGGTGACCAATGCCAAACCCGGCGCGCTGCTGAGAAAGCCCTGGAAAAACGCCATTGGTGTGGACGTGACGGTTACACTCCTGCGGGCCGACCTTCAGAGCCATCTGGCGAAGTTGCAGCGCGACATCGGCTTTCGCCACTGCCGAACCTACGCGATGTTTCAAGACGACATGGCCGTGGTGACGCGCCGGAAGGACGGGAGCCTGGCGTTCCGCTGGAGCCACACGGACAAGGTTCTTGACGCCCTGCTCGGGCTGGGTCTGCGCCCTTTTGTGAATCTATCCCAGATGCCGGTGGCGCTGGCTTCCGGCACCACGACACTCCTTGACTGGGAAGTGAACACCACACCGCCCCGCGACTACGCCGAGTGGGGCCAGTTGGTGGGCGCCTTCGCTCGGCATTGTCTGGACCGCTACGGCTTGGACGAAATCGCGCAGTGGTATTACGAGGTTTGGAACGAGCCTAATATCCAGTTTTGGACAGGTTCGCAGGCCGAATATTGGAAGCTCTATGACGCCTCGGCGAGGGCGCTCAAGGCGGTCAGCCCGCGCCTGCGGGTGGGCGGGCCGGTCTCAGCCCGGGCTGCTTGGATTCCGGAGATGATCTCACACTGTTCCAGCGCGGGCGTGCCGTTGGATTTCATCAGCACTCATATTTACCCGCAGGATGAATACAGGCTATATTCTGGCCCCCAAGGCAGCCCGTACAAGCCCGGCATGTTTGTCCCCGATGTCGTGCGGGAGGTCCGCCAGACCGTCCGCCAGTCAGCGCTTCCCGACTTGGAAATACACTGGACGGAGTGGAGCAGCAGTGTTCCTGTGCCCGACGGGAAGCTTTCCGGGAGCAAGCATCCGACTTTGGATGACCTGTCCGGCGCGGCAAACGCTTGCTATCTCGCCACGGCGGTGGATGGGGACTGTGATACTTTTGCCTGGTGGCCGGCCAGCGATATCGATGGACAAAATGGCATACCGCAGAGCGAGTTTTCCCACACCCACGGACTGCTGACGTTGAGCGGTCTGCCCAAGGCGACGTTCAATGCCTTTAGTTTTCTCAACCGACTGCGGGGCGGGCGGCTGGAAGTCCGGCACGAGACCCTGGCTCCTGGTCGCGGCCTGGTGGCGACGGCCGAAGGGGAAAGCGTGCAGGTTTTGCTTTGGCACCGGATTCTGCTTGAAGTCGGAGCACAACAACCTTGGGCCGGCGTGCTGGAATTGCCTTGGACAAAATCGGCCAGGCCCGTGCTGCCACAGGAGCGAATCACGGCCGGGGCCGGCAGTTGCTATGAGACCTGGCAAGCCTTGGGAGCGCCGCAAAATCTCTCGGCGACCGAACGGCGTTTGCTGGAAGTGCACGCCGCTCCCGAAGCGCGCTTGTTCCAGCCGGAGGCGCAAAACGGCCGGGTGACGCATGAATTTCGTCTGGCGCCCGGAGAGGTGCTTTATTGCGAACTGCGGCCGCAAGGAGCGGTGGCGCTACCCAAGTCGCCGCTGCGCCAGGAACTGAAGGCCTGGTATGCGTCCATGAACGCAAAGTCAAAATAATAGGAGGCTTTGATGAAGACTTCAGCGGACGATCCAACCGGTTTCTCCGGTGGGGCAACGTTACCGGCGACCGCCGGCGCCGGTAAGACTTATCGCAAGCCGTTTGCGATCATGACCGTTCTGTTCTTCATGTGGGGATTCATGACCGTGTGGAATGATATTCTCATCCCGCGTTTCAAAGATGCTTTCACCCTGAACTATTTTCAAGCCATGCTGGTTCAATTCGCATGGGGCGGGGCTTATACGGTTGGAGCGCTCGTCTATTACGTCATCGCGATGTTCTCCGGTGACCCGATCAATCGGATCGGCTACAAGAATGGCGTCATTATCGGTCTCCTGTTCGCCGCGGCAGGGAGCGCGCTGTTTTTTCCGGCAGCAATTTTGACCTCCTATCCGTTCTTTCTGGTTGCCTTGTTCATCGTGGGCCTCGGCTTTGCGATGCTGCAAATTGCCTGCAATCCTTATGTGACCATTTTGGGGCCGGAACCGACGGCCCCCAGCCGGCTCAATCTGTCGCAGTCGTTCAATTCTTTTGGGACGACCATCGGCCCGATCATTGGGGGGTGGTTGATCTTTACCGTGTTTACCCGCCCGGGCGCGCATGGCGCGGATTCGGTAAAAGTACCCTACCTGTGTTTTGCAGCGGTTTTTCTGCTGCTGGCGGTCGGGTTCAAGTTCGCGCATTTGCCGGAATTCGCCAACAAGGACCATATCAGTCGCGGCGTCGGCCCGCTGAAATATCCGCACACGGTCCTGGGGATGATCGCCATTTTCATGTATGTCGGCGGTGAAGTCGGCGTCGGCAGCGTCATCATCAATTACCTCGCGCTTCCCAAGCTGGGCGGTCTGAGCCACGAAACCGCCAGCAAGTTCCTCGCCTTTTATTGGGGCGGTCTCATGATCGGTCGTTTCATGGGGGCTTTTGCGTTGAGTGAAATGCGCCAGTGGGTGAAACACTCGTTGGTGGTGCTCACGCCGCTGGCGGCATTTTGCTTTATCTTAGCGTTGCCGAACGTAGCGGAGGCTCTGCATCTTAGCTGGGCGTCGGCCGCGGCCGAGGTATGCAGCACCGCCAACGCATTGCACTACGGCGCGTTGTTGGCCGTGTTGCTGTTCGCCTTTTTTCTCGGCGAAGCCAGCGCCCACCGGATGCTCGCCCTGTTCAGCGCGGTGATCATCGGACTGCTGCTCGCCGGCATCCTGGGTTCCGGCCAGTTGGCTGTGTGGTCCATCCTGGGCGTCGGCCTGTTCTGTTCGGTGATGTGGTCGAATATCTTCTCTCTGGCGATTGAAGGACTGGGGCCGTTGAAAAGCCAGGGTTCCTCCCTGCTCATCATGGCCATTCTTGGCGTTGCCCTGCTGCCGCCGCTGCAGGGGTTCGTGGCGGACAGAATGGGCATTCAGTTTTCATTCATTGTTCCCATGGGCTGCTTTGTCTATATCGCTTTCTACGGACTTTACGGTTACCGCGCCGGAAGACAAAAGAATGCCGCCACGGCTAACGGGCGGACAGATGATGCCGCAGCCGCCGCGCCGAAGAAGGATTTGCGATGACAGGATATTTGCCCGAACTCCGAAGCAGGGCGCGTGAAAATGGTGGAGGGACAGCGCGCTGCGTTGTCTCCGCCCGCCCGTCCTCCGTAGCAGCTACTGCGGAGGGTGGACGTCCAGCGGGCGGAACGAATTGTGCGAAAGTGGATGGCGCACATCGGGCCGGTTCCGCGCCTGAACGTCGCGGTGACGGCGCAGCGCGCCGTCCCTACCAATCTCGGAATTCGGGATTTGCCGGGCTTGGCAATGGAGTTATCAACGTCCAATGAAAACATGAATGCATCCTTGAAAAGAAATTTGCTGCGCACAGTCAGAAGCCTTGGCGGCGCGGTTCTTGTTCTCCTCGCCGCCGCCGTCCGCGCCGAGACACCCGTGGACGATGTCAATCCCATGGTTGGTACCGATGGCCATGGGCACACCTTTCCGGGCGCCATGGCGCCCTTTGGCTTCGTGCAGGTTTCACCGGACACCAGGGTCAGGGGCTGGGACGCGTGTTCGGGCTATCACTATTCAGATAGCAGCCTTTACGGCTTCTCCATGACCCATCTTTCCGGCACAGGCGCCCCCGATTTGGGTAACATCCTGCTGATGCCGACGGTCGGGGCTCTCAAGTTGACGCCGGGTCAAACGCCCGGAGAGGGCTATCGCACCCGGTTTTCGCACGACCAGGAAGTCGCGCGGCCCGGTTATTACTGCGTGTTCCTGCCCGATTACCAGGTGAAGGTGGAACTCACCGCGACCACCCGGGTGGGCATGCAGCGTTACACATTTCTTGACGCGACCAATGCTCATGTCGTCCTCGACCTCTGGCATGGCATCGGAAATGAACCGACTGAGACCATGCTGACCATTGAGAACGACCATACCATCAGCGGCTATCGCAAGAGCGACCCGACCAGCTTCGGCGGTTACAAAGTGTACTACTTTGTCGTCCAATTCTCGCGGCCATTTGAAGTTGCCGGCATCAGCCAGGATGGGAAGGACATCGCGGGCAAACAGGCCGTGGGACGCGATATCAAGGCGCACTTCGATTATTCGACCAAGGCAGGAGGGAAGCTGGTGATGAAGGTGGCGCTTTCCACCGTGAGCGTGGAAGGGGCGCGGATGAATTTGAAGGCGGAGATGGCCACATGGAATTTTGACAAGGTGGCGGCGGCGGCGCGCAGGCAGTGGAGCGCGGCCCTGAACCAGTTGCGCATCGAGACGGAAGATGCGCATTTGAGGCGGACGCTTTACACGGCCTTGTATCACACGATGATGGCGCCGATCGTGATCAACGACGTGGACGGCCGGTTCCGCGGGCCGGATTGCCAGGTGCATCCGGCCAAGGACTTCAACTATTACACCGATCTGTCGGTGTGGGACACCTATCGCGCGGAGCAACCGTTGCTGACGTTGGTGCAACCAGGCCGGGTCAACGACATCGTCAAGACGATGCTGACCCAGTACAAACTGTTGGGCGAACAGATGCTCCCGTTGTGCGCCTATGGCGGAAAGGAAACTTACTGCATGTTCGGCAACCCTTCCGTGCCGGTGATCGCCGAGGCTTATGCCAAGGGCTTTCGTGACTGGGACGCCGACGAAGCGTTGGCCGACATGGTGGGGGTGATGCAAAGGAATGACGACAAGCTCATGGAGTTCATCCTCCCCACCAACACCTACACCAACTACCGTCGCCAGGGCGGGGATGTCTCTGCCCCCAAATTTGCGCACCGCCACGACTTTGTCGGCAACAGCGAGTACCTTCGCCTGGGCTGGGTCCCCAGCTACGACAACGGTGTGTATCTCCAAGGCGTCTCCAAGACGCTGGAATTTGCTTATGAAGACGCCTGCGTGGCCCGCTTCGCCCGGCTCCTGGGCCGCGAGGACATCGCCGAGGTGTATGCCGCGCATTCCACCAACTGGCAGAACGTCTTCGATGCCTCGACCGGATTCATGCGAGGGCGCTATGCCAACGGCGATTGGGTGACGCCGTTCAGCCCCTATGCCGTCAAGTTTCACCAGGACTACGCCGAAGCCAATGCCTGGCAGGTCAGCTTCGCTGTGCCTCACAATGTCCCCGCGCTCATCCAGGCATTCGGCGGGGATGAAAAATTTGTGGCCCGGCTGGACGAGCTTTTCGACACGCCCACCAGCGCAATACCCCGTCCGTTTGACCTCGATGTGAGCGGGCTGATCGGCCTGTATTGCGCGGGCAATGAACCCGACCAGAATTTTCCCTA
>JBEKEJ010000003.1:0-32344 GCA_050013895.1 Verrucomicrobiota bacterium
ATCAACAAATTGCTGATGATAGCGCCCGGAAAATTCCGCCGGCAAAAGATTCGCGCGTTCGCTGGCGGCGGCGGCCCGCCGCGCCGTGCGCCCGGCCAGGTCCGCCGGCGGCAACGGCGGTGAAACCCGCACCGGCTCGCCCAGTCCTTCGCGCAGCACCTTTTCCCATTCCGCCGCGTTGACCGGGTCGGCCACCAGATGCCAGTTGGGCGGCGCGGTCAGCCAGCCGTCCAATTCGCCGGACCATGCCTGCAGCGCCAGTTGTTTTTTCAATTCCGCCGCGCGGTCGCCCGCCGGCGGCAGGGCGACAAAGCTCAAATTTCGCAACGCGCCGCCGCACCACCACGCGACCAAGGCCGCATTCTGGCTGCCGAGCAGCAGAGGGTAAATCCACACGCCCGCCTCCGCTTCCGGCTGGCGCGTCGCGCCGTCCATTTCCAGTTGATCCAGGAACGGCACTTCGAGCCGGTCGGCCATGAAACCCCGGCCTTCCAGTTTGCCGAGAAATTCCTCGACCGCGCTGCGCGCGGCGATGACCACAATGATGGTCTGCAAATTGCCCGCCGCCGCCTCGCCGCCCTCCGGCGGCGGCTCGTCGCGCCGGAGCGCAGCGGAGGCGGACAGGAGGTGCATCGTCCACACAATTTGCGTCACCGGCATCGGCGACAGTTTTTCCAGTTGCAACTCCACCATGGCCAGCGTTTCGTCGAAATTGCTTTTGGGGAGTTCGATAACGCGCAGAAAAACACTTTCCGGCGGCAGCCACGCGACGTTCAATCTCGGCTGCCACAACGAACTCCAGGATTTCGCCACGAACCGGGCCGGCAGCGATGAGCCGCCATGCTCGCGATTCAGCACAAAGCCGCCGCCTTTGGCGTCGAACTGCCAGAGGCGGTTCGCGTCCGGCGCGATTTGCAACACGTTGCAGGAATGCCAGCGGGCCATGTGGATTTTCGATTTACGATTGATGATTGATGATTTGCCCGGTCAACGATTGAAAAATCATGAATCGCAAATCATAAATCATAAATGTTGCGGCGAGATTCATTCGGTCAGCGGGTGGTGAATCGTGTTTTGTCGTCGCCGCCCAGGGTGTCCAGGTGTTCCTCGATTTGCGTGACGCGCAGCACTTCTTCGATGGTCGTCTCGCCGTTCCTGACCTTGTTCCAGCCGTCGGTGCGGAGCGTGCGCATGCCGTTTTCGATGGCGCGCTGCGCGATGCTCGTCGCCGTCGAGCGGTTCATCACGAGCGGGCGGACGGCCTCGGTCACGATGAGCAATTCGTAAATGCCTTTGCGCCCCTGATAGCCCAGCTGCCGGCAATCCTCGCAGCCGGCACCGCGCCAGAATTTCGCGGTGCTGATTTCGTCTTCAGGAAAGCCGATTTTTTGCAAATAATCCCTTTCGACCTTCTGCTCGGTTTTGCAATGCGGACAAATCGTGCGCACGAGGCGTTGCGCCATGACGGCCTCGACCGACGACGCCACCAGAAACGGCTCGATGCCCATGTCAATCAACCGGGTGAACGCGCTCGACGCATCGTTCGTGTGCAGCGTGCTGAACACCAGGTGGCCGGTGAGCGAGGCGCGGATGGCGATCTCGGCGGTTTCCAAATCGCGAATTTCGCCGACCATGATCACGTTCGGGTCCTGGCGCAGAATGTGGCGCAGGCCCATCGCAAACGTCAGCCCGATTTCCGGCCGCACCGCAATCTGGTTGATGCCTTTGAGCTCATATTCGACCGGTTCCTCGACGGTGATGATGCGTTTGTGGACCGAATTAATGGCGCTTAAAAATGCGTAGAGCGACGTGGATTTGCCGGAGCCGGTCGGGCCGGTGACGAGGAAAATGCCGTGCGGTTTGACGATGATCTCGCGGATCATCGCCTCGTCCTTCGGCGCGAACCCCAGCTTGTCGAGGCTCAGGAAAATTTTCCCGCGCGTGAGCAGTCGCAGCGACACGCTTTCGCCATAAACCGTCGGCACGGTGGAAACGCGGATGTCCAGTTCCTCGCCCTTGATCCGGACGTTGATGCGGCCGTCCTGCGGCAGGCGTTTTTCGGAGATGTTCATCCCGCTCATCACCTTGATGCGCGAGATGAGCGCGGCCTGAAAGCGTTTGAGTTGCGGCGGCATCGGCGTCTGATGCAAAATGCCGTCAATGCGGTAGCGGATGCGCAGTTCGTCCTCCGCCGGCTCGAAATGAATGTCGGTCGCGCGGTCCTTGAACGCCTCCCAGATGATCTGGTTCACAAACTTGATGACGCTCGCCTCCTGGTCGGCTTCGGTGATTTCCTTGTCGCTGGCGATTTCCAGCTCCATTGGCTCGTCCCCGCCCAGTTCATCCAGCGTTTCGGCGCCAACGCCGTAGTGTTTTTTGAGCGCCTTTTCGATTTCGGCTTTCGGCGCCAGCGCGAATTGCACCGGCATGCGCGCGTCGAACCGCACCGCGCTCGCCATCGCCGCGTCGAACGGATCGCTCACGGCCACCTGCAGCGTGTCGCCGTTCATCGCCGCCGGCAGGACGGAATATTGAAACGCGACCTTCGTGGAAATCTTGTTCCGCGCCTCCTGCGGAATCGTGTGCTTGTGCAAATCGAGGAACGGCCAGCCGAGCGTCGTGGCCAGCCGTTGCAGAAAAACGTCCTCCGCCACGCCGCGTTCGCGCGCCACGAACGACAGCAACGGTTCCGTCGAGCCGCCGTCCGCCGCCGTCCGCCACGCCTTGCGCCAGTCGTCAAACTGCGCCGGCGTCGCTTCGGCAACCGACGCGACGAGGTTTTTTACCGAGCCCAATGCCATTGATGTTCAGGTTAAACAACTACAGCCGGGAGAAGTTGCGGAAATTCCTGGAAATCACAATATGAAATCCTCCTCGTCCTCGTAATCGAAAATCAAGCGCGAGAACGACGACGAGGACGATACGGTTGCTCAAATCCTTTTCAATACCCGCCAGTTCGTGTATTTCATGTCTCCCGTGAAGCAATTCGCCACCGTCACCGTCATCGGGCGCGACAAAACCGGCGTCATCGCCCGCGTCACCAGTTTCCTTTTCGAACAAAAAGCCAACATCGAGGCGTTGGAGGAGCAGGTCACGCGCGGCCAGTTCAGCATGACCCTCCAGGCTTCCTGGAAGCCGGGCACCTGCACCGCTGCCGCCTTGCGCGCCGGTCTGGACCGGCTCGCCCGACAACTCGGCATGGAAATCAAGGTCCGGTTCAGCGAGCCAAACCGCCGCCAGCGCTTCGCCATCATGGTCACGAAGGAGACACACTGCTTCGAGGCGCTGCTGGCCGCGAAATTGAAGGCGGATGCCGCGCTGGTCATCGGCAATCACGCCGGCTTCGCGCCGCTGGCGGAAAAATCCAAGCTGCCCTTCGCGCACATTCCGTGGAACGACCGCGCCCGGGCCGAGGCGCGGACGTTGCGCCTGTTGGAGGAGCGGCAGATTGATTTCGTCGTGCTGGCGCGGTTCATGAAAATCCTCTCGCCGAACTTCGTGTGGCGCTACAAGAACAAGATCATAAACATTCACCCGTCTCTCCTGCCGAGTTTTCCCGGGTCGCAGGCGTACCGCCAGGCTTACGAGCAGGGCGTGAAAATTGCCGGCGTCACCGCGCACTTCGTCTCGACGCGGCTGGACGAGGGGCCGATCATCGCGCAAGGCTCGTTCCGGATACGTCCCGGCATGGCGCTCAAGGACATTGTGGCGCGCGGCCGGCGGCTCGAAGCCGGCGTGCTCGTCAAGGCCGTGAAGCTGTATCTCGGCAAACGGCTGGATGTTTATTGGGGCGTGGTCAAGGAAGTTTAACCCTGTCCGTGGCGGCGGGCATCCTGAGACTGTCTCAAAAGTATCGGAGGGGCGAGTTATACGAGCCCCTGACTGACCGAATGCCCATGAAAATGGGGGCTCGTGGAACTCGCCCCTCCGATGAGAAATTGTTTTGAGACACCATCGAGACGTCCACCGCTACCATGCCGGCGGGGGAGGAACATCCCCGCGCTCAAGATGACGGGGCGGACATCCGCCGTCATGTCCCGGGAATTTTTTTGAAAAACTTTTTCACACGCTTGAACTGATTTCGCGTCATGGTGTCAGAAATAAACGGGGGGAATGCAAGGTTGTATGAATGCGATTGCCATCCAGGACGAGAGTCTTTTTGAAATGACGCTGAAAGCCACCGTCATTTACGATAACTTTGATTTTGCCACACGGGCCGCGGCCTTGCTGGAGCGGGTCGCCCTCCGCGTGCGCGAAGCCGTCAAATGGGACGTCAAACCCTGGCGGCTCGACGTGCTGAAGCAATCACCGCTGGCCGAGGCCGCCGGGGCCGAGGCCGCCGATGCGGATTTGATTGTGTTCGCCTTGAGCCGGACCCATTCGCCACCACCGGAATTGACGGCGTGGCTGGAGGGTTGGGAGGCGCGCCGGCAAATCGAGGACACCGCCGTCATGGTGTTGTCCCCGGGTGAACCCGCCGCCGCCACGCCGCTCTGGCGCGAATTAAAACAATTCGCCGAACGGCACGGCCTGGCCTTTTTGAGCAGTCATGACGTCCGGGAAAGCGGGGATTCGATGCAATTCATTCGCCAAGTGTGGCAACGGAGGCAACCGGCTGCGTCGGCGCTTGAATTGCCTGCCGATTCGCCGCGTCCACCCCGGCATTGGGGCATCAATGAATAGAGGGGCGCAACTGCGCACCACCACCATCCCGGCCAAAGGCCGCGGAAAGGAACGCTGCGTTCACGCGGCAGCATGGCAGAATGAGAGCCTCTGCCGGCTGAAGCCGGCGTTCCTTGGTGGCCGCGTCAAATCGCGCCCTGATTAGAGCGATTTGATGTTGCGTTGTCGCCATTGCAGTCTTAGTTTGCAAACGGCCTGAAAATTGATTTTGCCGAAGGGAAGATTTGAGCGGCGACAATTTTCGTCGCAGCGGCATGGAGCGGGCAAGAGACCCGCAAAACGGTTGCGCCCGTTCCGTGCCATGGTTTCAACTGGAGCCAGTTGGCAGTTCGAAGGAAGCTTTTGCAGCGTAACCATGGAGCACCGAAGCGCCGCGGCAATGGGCGCTGGAAAGGAAAAATTATGGCAAAGAGAACAGACTCAAAAACTAGCAGCAATACCCGGAAACAAACCTTCGCGTTCAGCGCGCCTGACGCATTGAGTGTGCAATTGGTGGGCGACTTCACGCAGTGGCAGGAACGACCCATCAATCTGCATCGAGGCATGGACGGTGTCTGGCGGACGACGGTGGACCTGGAACCGGGCATGCACCACTACCGGTTCCTCGTGGACGGCCAATGGCGCGATGATCCCGAATGCATT
Organism: Verrucomicrobiota bacterium; assembly: GCA_050013895.1. Taxonomy (GTDB): domain Bacteria; phylum Verrucomicrobiota; class Verrucomicrobiia; order Limisphaerales; family UBA11358; genus UBA11358. Next base: position 5,326 of record JBEKEJ010000003.1, read on the forward strand.
CTCCGCGCGCCGAATCCCTACGGCAGTGAGAACATGATGCGGCAGGTCGCGTGAAGGGCGGCGGGGTTGGGAATGCGACGGCGGTGGTCAGCCGCCCAGATTTTGTTCCAGCAATGCTGCCAGCCGGCGCGGTGACAGCACGACGACGGTCTTTCCGTCAACTTTGACCAGGGACTGTTCACGGAATTTTGCCAGCGTGCGGGAAAAGGTTTCGCTGATGGTTCCCAGTTCGGCGGCGAGTGTCCGCTTGGTCATGCCCAATTCGATTTTCACCGGCTGTTCGCTTTGGGGATCGGGACAGCGTTTCACCAGCCAATTGGCCAGCCGCGTCTCGACATCCTTCAACGTGAGGTCTTCGAGCTGGCCAATGAGCACGCGCAGATGGCTGCTCATCGAGCCGAGCATCCGCAGCGCCAGTTCCGGCTGCCGTTTGAGCAGCGCCAGGATTCCGTCCTTCTGCACCAGCAGCACCTGTGTCGGCTCCAGCGCCCGCGCGTCGGCGGGGTAACCGCGTTCCGTGGCCAGCGCAACTTCGGCAAATGATTCGCCGGCGCGAAACACATGGATGACCTGCTCCTTGCCGGCCGGATTGACGCGATGGACGTTCACCGCGCCGCGTTGCACCACGTAAAATCCGCGCGCCAGATCCCCTTCGCGGAAAAGATAATCGCCCTTGGCCAACGACCTGACGACCGTGACCGCGGCGATATTTTCCAGATCGGCGGGCGGCAATCCGATGAAAAGCTGGCAGCTTCGCAGCGTGTTGACGACGGCGATCTTCCTCAATTCTGCAAGCGCGGCGGCCATCGCCTCCATTCAAGCAGGCTCGCGCCAAAAGTAAACAATCCAATCCGCGCCCGCGCCGCGCTCGAGCTTCGACTCGAAGCCTTCGCCGTCCAGCCATTCGATGAGCGGCGAAGGCAGGAACGGCGCAACGATGACCAGCCCTTCGTCCGGCTTGAGCGCCTCCACGCGCTTGCGGATTTCGGGAAATGGCTCGACGCCGCGGCGGATTAACTCGCGCGCGTCGCAGCGTTTGAACCGGCTGAGTGGCAACATGGCTTTGCTCTTTTATGATTCACGATTTGTGCGTCCGCCCACAGCCGGTTCGTAAATCGCAAATCGTAAATCGTGAATCATTTCACCGCCGTTTCCAATTGGGGAACCGAGTGGCTGGAAAGCCGTCCGGCCGCGGCTTCAGCCAATGTCTTTACCGTTTGTTCGTTCACCTCGCTGGTGTGTTTGCGAATGCCGAGTTCGTGCAGTTTCAGATGCTGGAATTTGGTTATTCCCGCCAGCCTCAAGCTGTTGCCGCCGCATTCCAACGGGCAGCCGTCAATCATCAACAGTTCCGGCGCGCTTTGAATTGTATGGAGGATGGATTTCACACGGCCGCCCACGCCCGCGAGACAGCTCATCCTGGCCGCGCCGAGCTTGTCCAGGCGGCGCGCCGTCAAGTCCGCCAGTTCGCCCGCGTGCGAACACCCCGAGCACGCCAGCACACAGGGCAATGGCCGTTTGGCTTCTTCGTCGTTTTGCATAAGGTTCAAAAAATTTTCCAGGTCAGCGCCAGCGCCAGCACCATCGCCGCGCCGAAGGTTGCTTCCGCGATGCCGAGGGCCTTTGCCGCCAGACGCGGACGCCAGCCGAGCAGCCAGATTGTCCGCGCCGTCATCGCCAGCGCAAAAAGCGCCGCCGGCCACGGCGCCACGCGGGAAAGGACGAGCCACGCTGTCAGGAACAATCCCGCGCCGGCCGCGATCAACGCGGGCATGGCCGTTGCCGCGCGGCCTTTGTGGAATCGCAGATAAGTTCGCACGAACAGCACCGTCGGCACGGCGCGCGCGAGCATCACCGCCGCCAGCGCGACAGACTGAACCGCATTCCAGCCGGCCACACTGCCGAATGCCGCCGGCAAGATTCCGAACGCGATGGCGCCCGCCAGTTCGCCCGCGCCTTCGCGCGCCTCGTTGCGCAAGTCAAACCACACAAACGCCAGCCCCGCCAGTGCCGCCGGAATGAGCGGCCAGAGTTGCGCCACGCCGCCGGACATCGCGGCGAGCGACAAACCCGCGAACGCGAGTGTCACCAGTCCGGCCGCACATTCGAACGCCAACCTCCGGCGTGGATCAGGTTTCCGGCCCCAAGCCAGTTTAAATGGGCGCCGCAGGAAAAATCCCGCCAGCGCCGCCACGGTCAGCCAGCCGCCCGCCGTTGAAGGCGCGGCCAGCAGGCCCAACGCCAGCGGTTCCAGCGCCAGCGACCAACTGCCGTGCTCCTTCGGCAGAATCAGTCTGGCGGCTTGCCGCGCGCGGGAATTTTCCGGTTCACAAGTCATAAAATCGTCCTCGTTCCCGTTCTCGCCCTCCTCCTCGATTTTTTTCGATTACGAGGGCCCGCAGAAAGTGAGCTTTCAACCCGAAATCCGAAGTTGGGGAGCACACCCGCCTCGGGTGTTGCTGGACGCGCCTCGCGTCCAGCCTCTTGCGCGTGTGACGGACACCGGAGTTCGGGATATTTCGATGCGTCCGATGTTTTCCGCGCCGCCGTCGCGCTGGCGCGCTTTGGCGCGCCGCGGAAGGGCGCGGAAAACCGCACCCGGGGCGGGTGCGCTCCCCATCCACTTCGGAATTCGGGTTCAAGATTCACAGGAGCAGGCCGGTTCGGATTCGGCCGGCTCCGCCACCGGATTCAGTTTTGTGATTTTGACGCGGAATTCGTCCGGGCCTTTCGTCAGATGTTCCCACGAAAACGCCTGCGGCCATTGCGCGGAAAATTGCTGGTGAAGCCGCACGGGATCGCGGTCGTTGAGCAGCACAAAATAATCACCGACCGCCAGTTCAAGCCATCTTTGAATGATGAGTCCGTGTTTGACGGAGCACGGAATCGAGCGCCCATCCATCACGTTGCTTGATCCAATGAGGTTTTGGTTTTTCATCATTGTTCAGATCTTGGTTTTGGTTTCAGTTAAGAATGTTTCCAGTTTTCCATCGGCTGCGGGCTCGGCCAGCGTCAACGGCGAGGGAAACTGGTTCACGGCGCGGACGGCGTGGGCGCAGTCCGGCGGCAGGGTATTTTCCCGCGCCGGATCAATCAAAGGCTTCTCACTCATGCCGGAAGCGTCGCACAAACGCCGCCGGCGTGATTTGACTCAAATCAAACAATGCGGCGAAAGGAGCGTCCGGTTTTTCCCCATGCCTCCGGCCTGCAATCGCTTTTCCAGGCTGGTCTTCAAAACCACGGCGTTGTTGTGTTCGGTGTCGCGGGCGCTGAACAGCAGCGTGAGATTGCCGCGGCTGGCCGCTTCCAACAACGGCCGCCAGGCCTCGGGCTTGCGATCCAGTTCGGCACGGTAACATCTCTGAAATTCCGGCCACTTCGCAGGGTCGTGGTTGAACCAGGTCCGAAGCGCATGGCTGGGCGCCGCCTCTTTGCACCAGCCGGTCAAGGACAACGCCTCCTTCTTGATGCCGCGCGGCCAGAGCCGCTCAACGAGAAATCGCCGCCCGTCGGACCTGGCGACCGGTTCATAAACCCGTTTGGTCTGAATCATAACCCGTGCCTGTCTCGCTTGGCCTTTACGTGGTTCATGTAGTCTTGATTCAAGTCAAGGAAATCGCTCCCGCTTGCTGCAATGCTTGCTAAAGTTGAACCGTTCGGACAGTTCGTTTGACAACGCCGACGGTCCCAAGTAACAATGCACTTTTAATTCCAGGCATGAAAGGAAATTATGAATGAATTGCCCAGGCAAAATTTGTTGATCTCCAAAGGCTGGATTCAAGCTGTGGCGCTGGTCATGCTCCTCGGCTTTTTTGTCCTCGGCCTGCTCGCCTACCGCACTTACACCGACGAGCCGCCCATCCCGGCCAGGATTGTGGACAGCAGCGGAAACGTTCTGTTCACCGGACCAGACATCACGGCGGGCCAGGAAATTTTTCTCAAAAACGGGCTGATGGAATATGGCTCCATTTTCGGGCATGGCGCCTACCTCGGTCCGGATTTTACGGCGGATTACCTGCATCGCGCGGCGGAAAGCGCGATTGATTTCTATGGCGGCCCGGCTTCGGATTCAGCGCGGCAGCAGGCGGTCGCCGATTTTAAAACGAACCGCTTTGATGCCGCGACGGGCGTGCTGACCTTCAGCGCGGCGCAAACTGGGGCGTTTCATCAACTCACCACTTACTACGCCGGTTTCTTCGGAACGCCCACGACCCAATTCGGCTTGCGGCCCAATGCCATCACCGACCCGGAAAAAATCCGGCAGCTCACCGCCTTCTTCAGTTGGTCGGCGTGGGCCGCCTCCGCGCCGCGTCCGCACCGGAATTATTCCTACACCAACAACTGGCCGCCTGAATCGCTGGCCGGCAATCACGCCACGGCGGAAACCATTCTGTGGAGCGTGCTTTCGCTGATTGCCTTGTTGGGCGGCATTGGCCTCCTGCTGGCGGCCTTCGGCCGTTGGAACTTTCTCGGCTGGCACGGACGCGAAGAACAGCGCATTTTGTTCCGGCCGCCCGACGCGGTGATGTTGACGCCGGCGCAACGCTCCTGTGCGTGGTTCTTCCTCGTCATGGCGGTGTTGTTTCTGGCGCAAACGCTTTTGGGCGGCGCGGCGGAGCATTATCGCGCGGAGATTTCAAACTTTTTCGGCTTCGATCTGGCGCGCGTCCTGCCGTTCAACATCGCCCGCACCTGGCATCTGCAACTGGCCATTTTCTGGGTGGCCACATCGTATCTCGCCGCCGGCATTTTTCTGGTTCCAATGATTACGGGGCGGGAACCGCGCGGCCAAAGCTGGCTTTCCTACTCGCTGCTTGGCGCGCTGGCGATCGTTGTCTTCGGGAGCCTTGCCGGCGAATACGCCGGCATCAGCGGTTGGATTCAAAAGGGCTGGTCGTGGTTCGGCAACCAGGGCTTTGAATACCTTGATCTTGGCCGCTTCTGGCAGATTTTGCTGACGGTCGGACTGTTCTTCTGGGTCGTGATCCTGTTCCGCGGGCTGCGGAACAAACTTCGGGCCGAACAGGCGGGCAACATGCCGTGGCTGTTTTTCTTTTCGGCCCTGTCCATTCCCGCGTTTTACGCCGTCGGGCTGCTGGCCCGGACGGAATCGAATTTCACCACTACGGATTTCTGGCGGTTCTGGGTGGTGCATTTGTGGGTGGAGGATTTCCTGGAACTGTTCACGACGGTCATGGTCGCCTACATCTTTGTGCTGCTGGGCGTGGTTCATCAGCGCGTGGCGCTGCGGCTGATTTATCTGGACATCGTGCTGTATTCGGCGGGCGGCGTCATCGGCACGATGCATCACCTCTATTTCTCCGGCGAACCGGCGGTGCACATGGCGCTGGGCGCGTTCTTCTCGGCGGCGGAGGTGATTCCGCTGACGTTCCTCACGCTCGAAGCCTGGAGTTTCCTGCAACTGGGCGCGCAACAAGGTTCGCAGGCGCGGACGCCGTTTCCGCATTTCTGGGCGGTGATGTTTCTGGCAGCGGTCGGGTTCTGGAATTTTCTCGGCGCGGGCATTTTCGGCTTTCTCATCAACCTCCCCATCGTTTCCTACTACGAAATCGGCACGGCGCTCACGGCGAATCACGGTCACGCGGCCATGATGGGCGTTTACGGAATGCTGGCGGCGGGGCTGGCGTTGTTTTGCCTGCGCTATTTGATTCCCGAGAAACGGTGGAGCGACCGCGCGGCCAAAATCAGTTTCTGGTCGCTGAATCTCGGCCTGGCCTGGATGGTGTTCGCTTCGCTGTTTCCGCTGGGATTGCTCCAGCTTTATCACTCGGCAAGCGCGGGCTATTTCGACGCCCGGTCGTTGAAGTTCATCTCCGATCACACCAACGCGATGCTCGAATGGCTGCGGTTTCCGGGCGACGCGTTGTTCATCGTGGGTGGAACGTTGCCGCTCCTTTACCTGTGCTGGCTCGGCGTGCGTCGCATGAAGGTCCAGGCGCCGCGCGAGGAACCGGACGGCGTATTGTTTGCGGAAATTCAGGAATCCGAAAAATTCGGCGCATGATTTACGGGATTCACATTGAAGTCATTCTGGCCGCCGCCTATGCGCTGTTGCTGGTGGGCGTGGCGGCGATTTTGGAATGGCTGGCGCGCCATGCGCACCGGCGTTCGGAGCATTACCGCCATTCCGGTTTCACCTACCAACGAAAGCTCGACGTATGGGAATGTCCCACCGGCCATCATTTGACGCGGGTGCAGACGGATTTTGAGCGCAACCTGGCGCGTTACCGCGCGCCCGCCCACAAGTGCAACGCCTGCCATTGCAAAAAGGATTGCACCGACTCCGACGACGGGCGCGAATTGGAGAGCCGCCCGGACACCTGGCTGCAATCGGAACTGCGCCGGTTTCATCGCGGAATTTCCCTGGCGCTGTTCCTCCTGGCCGTCATTATTCTGGCGGCGGAAATGATGCGACATCACGGCTGGCACGAATGGATTCTGCTCGGCGTCTTGCTGGCGCCCATCGGCTTTGCCGGCTCGAAACTTTCGGTTTCCTTCCAGGAACGCGAGCAAAAAACCTGAACCCGCCGGCGGCGAAAGGGCGGGCCTCTCCGGAATCCGGTTTCGACGCCGTTCAACCCGAATTCCGGCGTTGGGGAGCACACCCGCCCCCGCCTTCGCCTCCGGCTTCGGCGCGGTCGCGTCGAAGCGAAGCGCAGACGGATCGGGTGTTGCTGGACGCGCCTCGCGTCCAACCTCTTGCGCGCGTGACCGGCGCCGGAGTTCGGGAGATTTCGATGCGTCCGATGTTTTCCGCGCCGCCGTCGCGCTGGCGCGCTTTGGCGCGCCGCGGAAGGGCGCGGAAAACCGCACCCGGGGCGGGTGCGCTCCCCGTCAACTTCGGTTTTCGGGTTCAAGCGAAGTTTGATTTCGACTCGTCACGCAAAGGTGGTATTTTGATCGCGTGAATGAACTTCTCATCGGTCTGGTGGGCGCATTGGTGGCGACAAATCAGCCGCTGGCCGTCAGCAATGTGCTCCAGCAAAACGCCGGTGTGTCAATTTCCATTCCGAATCCAAACGACCCGGCGGAAAAGGAGTTGCATCAGTTGATGCTCGAAGACGACGCGACGCTGACCGAGGTGGACAAGTGGGTCCGCGACAACGACGCCTTCGCAGCCCAGGGCGGCGGTGAATCGCCGGAGGTTTTGAACCGGCGCATTCACACGCGGCTCGATGTGGTCCGCAAAAAATACCAGGACTTTCTGCAGCGTCACCCGGATTTCGCGCGCGGGCACCTGGCCTACGGGACTTTTCTGGATGACATTGGCGAGGAGGCCGCCGGCGGCGCCGAGTTTGAAAAAGCCGCGCAGCTTGACCCCAAAAATCCGGCGGCCTGGAACAATCTCGCCAACTACTACGGCGAATTCAGCCCCGTAACCAACGCCTTTGCCGATTACGCCAAGGCCATTGAACTGGATCCCACCGAGCCGGTATATTACCACAATTTCGCCACGACGGTTTACCTTTTCCGCAAGGACGCGATGAGTTTTTACGGCATCAACGAGCAGCAGGTTTTTGACAAGGCGCTCGCGCTGTATCGGAACGCCATCCGGCTCGACCCGGACAATTTTCCGCTCGCAACCGATTACGCGGAGAATTACTACGGCATCCGCCCGTTGCGCACCAACGACGCGCTGGCCGCGTGGACGAACGCGCTCCAGACCGCCCACAACGACGCCGAACGCGAAGGCATTTATATCCATCTGGCGCGGGTCAAAATTGCCGCCGGGCGCTTCGCTGAGGCGCGCGCCCATCTCGTCGCCGTGACCAATTCGATTTATGCCGGACTCAAAGACCGGGTCGAACGCAGTCTCATCGAACGCGAACATACCGCGACCAATGCGGTGGTCATTTCCACGAACGCACCCGCTGCTGAAAAACAGCCGTAGCGGCGTCTCGGCAGGGCGCCACAACTTTCTAAAATACAGGAGTGCGGCGTTCTGCCGGACGCCGCCAGCACCACCTTGCCGTTCATTTATCCAGTCAGCGAAGTCAATGGCCACCTGTTACCGATGTCTTGACAACTCTACAGCAGCGCGCCATCCCTACCGCCATTTGCACTCGTCCAAGTTCGTTTTTCGGGTAAATCGCACATCGTAAATTCAGGCATTGTGTCCAGGCGGCTTTGTGATGATATATTGGCGCATGAGCTTTTACGACCAACTGAAATTCGACGCCAATGGCCTGATCCCCGCCATTGTCCAGGAGCAAGGAACCGGTCGCGTGCTGATGATGGCGTGGATGAACCGCGCGTCGCTGGAGAAAACCATCGCGACCGGCCGGACGCATTTCTGGAGCCGGTCGCGCCAAAAATTCTGGATGAAGGGGGAGACCAGCGGCCACGTGCAACAGGTCAGGGACATCGCGTTCGATTGCGACGGCGACGTGCTGCTGATTCAGGTCGCACAAACCGGTGCGGCCTGCCACGAAGGCTACCAGTCGTGCTTCTTCCGTTCGGTGGAAAAAGACGGGAAATCGTTTAGAGTGACGGAGCCGCAACTCGAAACGCCGGAGCAGATTTACGCGAAGAAGTGATGGACGACATGTATTCATTTGGCAGCCACGGGTATTGTCTGATGCTCGCGCTGCTGGTTTTTTCACGCGGCATGGATTTTCTCAGCACGTGGATTGCCACGCCGAACCTCGCTCTCGAAGGCAATCCGCTCGCCAAAAAACTCGGCTGGAAATGGGGCTTGCTGCTGAACACGGTGATGGTTGCCGTTCTGGCGCTGTGGCCGCTGTCGGCGATTGTCGTGGCCACGGCCAGCGTGCTGGTCGCCGCGCGCAATTTCCAGTCCGCGTGGCTCATGCATTCGTTGGGCGAAGACGCCTACCGCGAGTGGCACGTGCAACGCGTGCGGGAAACGCGCGTGGCGCTTTACCTCTTCTGCCTCGCCGGGAATACGTTGCTGACCGCCGGCGTGGGCGCGGCGCTGATTTATTTCAGCCGAATGCGGCTCGTGCCATTTGCCATCGGCATGGGCATGATTGCCTACGCCATCGCCGTGGCGTTTTACACGCTGCTCGCCGTCTGGCGGATCCATCGCGCCGCGAAACGTGAAGCGCGGCGCCTGCGGATGGAACGGAATCCGCCGGGGAATGACCGGGCTTTGGTGGTTGAAACTTGCTCGCCTCCGACCGACCGCATTGTTTAAGCTGCTGGCCGCATGTATTCGCCAACGCCTGATGAATTTCTCAAGCTGGCCGCGCAGGGGAATCTGATTCCCGTCACGCGCCGCATTCTGGCGGATATTGAAACGCCGCTTTCGGCCTACCGGAAAATCCGCGGGCAGGGCGAATCGTTTTTGTTCGAATCCGTCGAAGGCGGCGAGCATCTGGGGCGCTATTCGTTCGTCGGCTGCAACCCCCGCGCCGTCATCAAACAGACCGGGGACCGCGTCGAAGTGGTCGAGAATGGCAAAGTCGCCGGGACATTTTCGGTCGGAGCGCCGGTCTCCGACGCGGCGCGATCACGAAATTCCGACTCTCAACGCGCCGGGTCGGAGACCGGCGCTCCAACAACAGTTCGCGACGGCCTGGAAGTCGTCGGGCGCGTGATGGGAAAATTCCACGCCGTCCCGGTGCCGGGCCTGCCGCGTTTCACCGGCGGCGCGGTCGGCTTTATCGGCTACGAATTCATTCACGACGTTGAACCGGTGGTGCCGCGGCCGCCGCAGGACGAGCTGCAGACGCCGGTGATGTATTTTCTCATCGCCGACCAGCTTCTGATCTTCGACCGCGTGGCGCAGACCATCACCATTCTGGTCAACGCGAACCTCGCCGACGCTGCAGATCCAGCCGAAGCCTACGAAAACGCCGTGGGCGAAATTGAACGCCTCGTTGCACTGCTGGAACAGCCGAGCGAACACACTCCGGTAAGCGTGCCGGACGAAATCCCGCCCGTCGCGTTCGAGTCGAACCAGACGAAGGAAAAATTTTCCGCCAACGTCGAGGCCGCGAAGAAATACATCACCGCCGGCGACATCATCCAGGTCGTCGGCTCGCAGCGGTTTTCCGCGCCGGTCAAGGCGTCGCCGCTGGACATCTACCGCGCCGCACGCAACATCAATCCGTCGCCCTACATGTTTTTGCTGGAGCTGGACGGATTCTCGCTCGTGGGCGCGTCGCCGGAGATTCACGTCCGCTGCGAGGAAGGCAAGGTGGAGATTCGCCCGATTGCCGGAACGCGGCGGCGCGGCAGAACCGAGGCCGAAGATTCCGCGCTCGAAAAAGAACTGCTTGCCGACCCCAAGGAGCGCGCCGAGCACGTCATGCTGGTGGACCTCGCGCGCAACGACATCGGGCGCGTGTGCGATTTTGGCAGCGTGCAGGTGAAGGATTTGATGTTCATCGAGCGTTACAGCCACGTCATGCACATCGTGTCGCAGGTCGAGGGCAAGCTTTCCGCCGGCAGGACGAATTACGATCTGATGCGCGCGACATTTCCGGCGGGCACGGTGAGCGGCGCGCCGAAAATCCGCGCGATGCAGATCATTTCCGAACTCGAACAGACCGCGCGCGGGCCGTATGCGGGCTGCGTCGGCTATTTTTCCTTCAACGGCAATCTCGACACCTGCATCACCATCCGCACCGCGCTGATCAAGGACGGCAGGGTTTATGTTCAAGCCGGCGGCGGCTGGGTGAACGACTCGACGCCCGAAGGCGAATTTCAGGAGACGATCAACAAATCCATGGCCATGCGCAAAGCCGTGGCGATGGCGGTAAATTTTGCGCAGGCGTGAATCCAATTTCCGCAGGCATCGGCCATCGCGCTGCCGCTAGCCGATGCAAATTGACTCCCATCCCGATGGGCATAGGCTCGGTGCGGCAATGAACGCCCGTTTTTCAAAGGAATATGCCTCGCCCGCCCTGCGCCCGTTGCTGCTGTTTTTGCTTTTATTGTTTTTCGGCAGCGGCTGCGCTGCGCTGATCTACGAAATCGTCTGGTTTCAAATGCTGCAACTGGTCATCGGCTCCTCGGCGGTTTCGCTCGGCGTGGTGGTGGGAACCTACATGGGCGGAATGTGCCTGGGCAGCGTCGTGCTGCCGCGCGTCATTTCCGCCGCGCGGCATCCGCTGCGCGTCTATGCGCTGCTGGAATCCGGCATCGGACTTCTGGGGGTTTTGATTTTGTTTGGAATGCCGGAGGTCGCGCGGATTTATTCGGCGCATGTCGGCAGCGGCCTGGCGGGTATTTTGCTGCGCGGCCTGTTTGCGGCGGCCTGCCTTTTGCCGCCGACCATTTTGATGGGCGCGACCTTGCCTGCCATGGCACGCAGGCTTGAGACCACGCCGCACGGCGTTTCGTGGCTCGGATTTTTTTACGGCGGCAACATCGCGGGAGCGGTGTTCGGCTGCCTGTTCGCCGGATTTTATTTGTTGCGCGTCCACGACTCGGTCTTCGCCACTTTTGTCGCGGCGGCCATCAATGGAGCCGTGGCGCTGGCGGCGGTTGCCCTGTCCGTTTCGACGCGATTCGAAGTCCGGAAAGAACTGATCATATCGCCGGATGATGCAGGGTTTGGAGTTCCGCCTTCAGGCGGTTTGTCCGGCGGGCAAGAAATTGGCCGCGTGAACGCGGAACTCCAAACTTGGCCGGTGCATGTCGCGATTGCGCTTTCAGGGCTGACGGCGATTGGCGCGGAAGTGGTCTGGACGCGGTTGCTGTCTTTGACGCTGGGCGGGACGGTTTACGCCTTTTCCATCATCCTCGCCGTGTTTCTTTTCGGGCTGGGCATCGGCAGTGGCGTTGGCTCGGCGCTCGCCCGCAAAAGTTTGCGGCCGGGAATTTTGCTCGGCTGGTGCCAGTTGCTTTTGATGGCGGCGGTGTTCTGGACGGCTTATATGCTGGCCGAATCCTTGCCGTATTGGCCGATTGATCCTTCGCTGACGGCCAATGCGTGGCTGAATTTTCAACTGGACATGGCGCGCTGCCTTTGGGCTTTGCTTCCCGCGACGCTTTTGTGGGGCGCAAGTTTTCCGCTTGCGCTGGCGGCGGCGGCGGTGCGCGGGCAGGACCCGGCGCGGCTCGTCGGCGGAATCTACGCGGCGAACACGGTCGGCGGAATCCTGGGCGGCGTCGGCTTCAGCCTCGTTTTCATCCCGTGGATTGGCACGCAACAAAGCCAGCGGCTGCTGATCGGCCTGGCCGCCCTGGCCGCGCTTTTGATGTTCGCTGCTTGTGCGCGGCAATTTTGGAAACAAACTTCGCCTGCCGCCTTGGTTCGCGGCCTTTTGATTTTCGCGGCGATGGTTTTTTATACCGCGGCGCTGGCAAAGCACGTCGCAAAAATTCCCGGCGAACTGGTCGCCTACGGCCGCAATATGCCCGGCCGGTTGGGCGAATCTCAATTGCTTTACGTCGGTGAAGGCATGAACAACTCCGTGGCCGTGTCGCAAACCATTTCCACCGGCGTCCGCAATTTCCACATCGGCGGCAAGATCGAGGCGTCGAGCGAACTGCAGGACATGAGGCTGCAGCGGATGCTGGGGCACATTCCGGGGCTGGTGCATCCGCATCCGCGTTCGGTGCTGGTTGTCGGCTGCGGCGCGGGCGTGACGGCCGGTTCATTCACGATCCAGCCGGGCATCACGAATATCACTATCTGCGAAATGGAGCCGCTCGTTCCCCCGATTGCCGCCGCATTTTTCAAGACGGAGAATTACGGCGTGGTGAGCGACCCGCGCTCCAAAATAATCTTAGACGACGCGCGGCATTACATTCTGACCACGCGCGACAAATTCGACATCATCACCTCCGACCCGATCCATCCGTGGGTCAAGGGCTCGGCCACGCTTTACACGAAGGAATACTTCGAGCTGGTGAAAAGTCATTTGAACCCCGGCGGCTTCGTCACGCAATGGGTGCCGCTCTACGAAAGCGATTCCGCCGTCGTGAAAAGCGAGATCGCGACATTTTTTGAAGTCTTCCCCGACGGCACGATCTGGAGCAACGACGAAGAGGGCAAAGGCTACGACGTGGTGCTGCTCGGCCGGGCCGGGAAAACCGAAATCAATCTGGACGCCATCCAGCAACGACTCGCGCAGCCGGAGTATTCCGCCGTGGCGCGGTCGCTCCAGGACGTCGGCCTGCAATCCGTGTTCGACGTGTTTGCCACTTATGCCGGACAGGCGTGCGATCTGACCCCGTGGTTGAAGGACGCCGAGATCAATCGCGACGACAACCTGCGCCTGCAATATCTGGCGGGATTCCGTTCAAACTGGTATCGCAGCGACAAAATCTTCGATGAAATGGTTGTTTATCGCAAATTCCCCGACAAACTTTTTACCGGTTCGGAGGCCAACCGGCAGATTTTGAAATTGAAAATCGCAATCGCGAACCCCCCGTCGAAATGATTTCCGAGCCGTCCCATAAGAAATCCCTGAAAGACCTTTAAAGAATCCGCGAATTGCGCGAATTGACACGAATTTATTTTCAAACTTCGACCTTCTTCCTCCGGTTGTAAGCCATGAAGTATAGCAACGGCACGGCCACCGGCGCGATGATCATTGAGACCACACTGCCGGCCATCAGCGAAATCGCCAGGCCTTGGAAGATCGGGTCGAACAAAATCACCGTCGCGCCCACCACCACCGCCAAGGCCGTCAGCATGATGGGACGGAACCGGATCATACCCGCCTCGACCACCGCTTCAGCCAGCGGTCTGCCTTCCGCGAGCCGCAATTCGATGAAGTCCACGAGGATGATCGAATTGCGCACCACGATGCCCGCGCCGGCCATGAAGCCAATCATTGAAGTCGCCGTAAAGAAGGCGTGCAGCGCGCCGTGCGCCGGCAAAATGCCAACCAGTGAGAATGGAATCACCACCATGACAATCAGCGGTGTCAGGAGCGACCGGAACCAGCCGACCATCAAAATGTATATCAGCACCAGCACCGCCGCGAAGGCCATGCCAAGATCACGGAACACTTCAATCGTGATGTGCCATTCGCCATCCCATTTGAGCGACGGCTGATTTTCGGTGAACGGCATGTGATAATTGTAAATTTTGATGGGGAGCGCGGGCGCCGCGCCTGCAACAGTCGGTGCCCCGCCGACCGTATCCGAGTTCAAAGCATCGCCGCGGGAGGCGGCGATGGACACGCGAGGCGCGTGTGCTCCTTCAAACTCCCGCGCATCCAATTTCTTCAACGCCTGGTTCATTTTCAAAATGGCATAAACCGGGCTTTCAATGGAACCGGCCACGTCGCCAATGACGTAGGTCACGGGCATGAGATTTTTGTGATAGATGCTTTTGTCCGTGATGGTCTGCTCGACGGTCAGCAGCTCGCGCAACGGCACGAGCGGGGGCGGGCTGGCGGTCGAACCCGGTTCGGGCAGCGCGTTGGCGTCGCCGGAACGCACGCGCAGCGCCAGCAATTCCTCGGGGCTCGTCCGGCTGGCCAGCGGCAATTGCAGGACAATGTTCACATCTTCCTTCTCGCGCGGGACATGGAGCAAATCCACCGACTCCCCGCCCACCGCCACGCGCAGCGTTTCGGAGATCGTCTCGGCGCTGATGCCGTGGAGCGCGGCCTTTTCCTTGTCTATCATCAAGCGCACTTTCGGCTGGTCGGCTTCGATATACCAGTCCGTGTCCACCACGCCGGGAGTGTTGTGAAAAATATCAATGACCTTCCGCGCCAGCGCCAGACGATCCTGTTCGGTCGGCCCGTAAATTTCAGCGACCAGAGTTTGCAAGACCGGCGGGCCGGGCGGAACCTCGGCCACGGCCGCGCGCGCGCCGAATCTGGCGGCAATTTCCGCCACGCGCGGGCGCACGCGTTTGGCGATGTCGTGGCTCTGCGCCTTGCGTTCGCCCTTGGGCAAAAGATTGACCTGGATGTCCGCGACATTCGCGCCGCGCCGCAGAAAATAGTGGCGCACGAGGCCGTTGAAATTGAACGGCGCGGCGACGCCGGCATAAACCTGGTAATCGGTCACTTCCGGTTCGGCGCGCGCGGCGGCGGCAATTTCGCGCGCCGCCTCGGTGGTGCGCTCCAGCGAGCTGCCTTCCGGCATGTTCAGGATGACCTGAAATTCGCTCTTGTTGTCGAATGGCAGCATTTTGACCTTCACGAAGCTGATGGCGACCAGCGTTATTGAAGCCAGCAACAGCACGACCAAGCTGATGAGGAAGGCGTGACGCCGTCGCGGATGCGCGATGAGCGGCGCCATCAAGCGGAGATAAATCCGCGTGAAAGTATTGCCGTTTGGAGTTCCGGCTTCAGCCGGTTCCACGTCCTGCCGCCTGAAGGCGGGACTCCAAGCCAAAATCCGGATGCTCGCCCATGGCGTGACTATAAACGCGATGGCCAGAGAGAAAAACATCGCCGCGCTCGAGCCAATGGGAATCGGCCGCATGTAAGGCCCCATCAATCCGCCCACAAACGCCATCGGCAACACGGCGGCAATCACTGCGAACGTGGCGAGAATGGTCGGGTTGCCCACTTCGTTGATGGCTTCGACAGCGATGGCGTTCCATTTCCTGTCTTTGTTGCCGGGCAGATGAAAGTGGCGGACGATGTTTTCGACGACGATTACGGCATCGTCCACGAGGATGCCGATGCTGAAGATGAGCGCGAACAGCGTAATGCGGTTCAGCGTGAAGCCATGGAGATAAAACACCAGCAGCGTCAGCGCGAGCGTGGACGGGATAGCGATGGCCACGATGAGCGATTCGCGCCAGCCCAGCGCGAGGAGAATCAGCAGCGACACGCCAACGACGGCAATGAGCATGTGCCAGAGCAGTTCGTTGGACTTCTCCTCCGCCGTCACGCCATAATTCCGCGTGACGGACACCTGAATGTCGGCGGGAATGATGCGGCCTTTGAGCGTGTCAATCTTCTTAAGAACTTCGTTGGCCACGCTGATGGCGTTGGCGCCCGGACGTTTGGCAATGGCCAAAGTGACGGCGGGTTCCTCTGAGGAAATGGGGAGCGCGAGCGCCTCGCCTGCGGTGGTTGGGACCCCGTCAACCACGTCTTGGACCGAAGTGTTGCGGCGAGGCGCCGCAACAGGCACGCGAGGCGCGTGCGCTACCGTTCCAAAAAAGACGTATTGGTTTGGTTCTTCCGCGCCGTCCACGATGGTCGCCACGTCGCGGAGGTAAACCGGTTTGCCGCCAAACACGCCCACAACCACGTTGCCGACGTCTTCGGCGCTGGCCAGGAATCCGCCGGATTCCACCTCGACTTCCTTGTTGTTGCTGGTCAATCCGCCGGCGACATACTGGCGGTTGGCCTGCTGCAGCATGGGAATCAGACCGACGGGACTGAGGTTGCGCGAAGCCAGCTTGGCCGGGTCCAGCAGCACGCGCACTTCGCGCCGCGCACCGCCGATGATGGTCGTCCCGGCCACTTGCGGCACCTGTTTCACGGCGTCGTCCACCTGCGCGACGAGCCGGCGCAGCGTCAAATGATCATAACGCGCGCTGTGGAACGTCAGGCAGAGGATCGGCACGTCGTCAATGGACCACGCCTTGATGAGGGGTTGCGAAACGCCATGCGGGATTTTGTCGTAGTTGGATTGCAGCTTCTGGTTCAGCTTCACCAGGCTGGTTTCCATGTCTTCGCCCACCTTGAACCGCACAATCGCCAGCGACCGGCCTTCGCTCGAAGTCGAGTAAATGTATTCAACGCCGGGGATTTCCCACAGCAATTTTTCCATCGGCCGGGTGACGCGCTCCTCGACTTCCTTGGCGCCGGCGCCGGGCATGGTGACGAGTACGTCCACCATCGGCACCTTGATTTGCGGTTCCTCCTCGCGCGGCAGCAGCAGCACCGCGAACACGCCGAGCAATACCGACGCGATGATGATGAGCGGCGTAAGCTTGGAATCAATGAATGCGCGCGCGATGCGGCCGGCCACACCCAACGGCACTGAAGCTGGAATGGGGTTTTGAGATTTCATGGCGTGAGGCAGGACGCGCCGGCAAAATGCTGAAATTTTTTGACACTCGCCCGCACCCCGGCCCTCTCCCCCGGGGAGAGGGAGGGTGAAGTGACTCTGCTGGAAAACTTGCAAGTCCTGCTGGCAGTCTCCGGCACAAAATGATTCGCGCCAAACCGCGTCTGGTCACCCGGTCCGCTCGTTGCGCCTGTTGACGGGGAATACTTCTCCCTCTCCCGGGGGAGAGGGCCGGGGTGAGGGCGGGCGTTCATTTCATCTCCACCGGCTGTCCATCCACCAAAGTCGCCGCCCCCTCCGTCACTACCTGCTCGCCCGCATCCACGCCGGAGACCAGTTCAACCTCGTTGCCAACAAGCTTGCCGGTCTTGACGATGCGCAATTGCGCGTGACCGTTCAGCACGACGAAAACCAGTTCCATCTCCCCGCGCTGCAACACGGCCGCCGCGGGTACGCGTAACGCCGAGGTCTCGCCCACCGGCACGGTGACGCGGCCAAACTGTCCGGCGCGCAAGCCGGACGTCGGCGGCAAATCCAATTTGACCAGGAACGTGCGACTGTTGGGATCGGCGGACGGCGCGATTTCGCTGACGACGCCCGCGAGTTCGTTGGTCGCGCCGGACACGCGCACGCGCAGCTTGTCGCCGAGTGTGAGACGGCCGATGACCGCCTCCGGCACGTCGGTTTCAAGCCGCAAATCGCGGGCGTCCTCCATTTCCAGCAATGGCTTGCCGGGCGCGGCGAGGTCGCCCACGTCGGCGTATTTGCGGGTGATGACCCCGGCAAACGGCGCGGCGACCTTGGTGTAACCGAGCAGGGTTTTTGCTTCCGTTGCCGCCGCGTCGGCCACGCGGAATTTCGACAGGGCGCTGTCGTATTCGGATTGCGAAAGAATCTTTTGCTGGAACAGATCGGTGGCGCGTTTCAAATCGCTTTCAACCTGCTGGCGCACGGCGGCGGCTTGATCGAGTTGCGCCTCGACTTCGCGCGCATCGAGTTGAACCAGCAGTCCGCCAACGTTCACGTTTTGGCCGGGCACGACCAGCATCTGCTCAATCTTGCCGCTGACCTTGGCTTCGATGACGGAGCGCAATTTGGCGCGCACCGTGCCCACCACGTCCTCCGTGGCCACGCGGCTTTTGCTTTCGACCGCCTGCGCCCGCACGATGGCCACCGGCAGGGATTCACCCATCGCACTTTCCGCCTTGCGACCACAACCGGCGAAAGCCAGCAGGGCCGCGAGCAGAACCCCGATCCCGGTCAAATTTTCTCTTTTCATGAACTGTCCGAAGTGCCGCCAGGTTTTGGACTGCGCCAACCCTCTGGCGCTTTGGAAATGACGGGTTGCCATTCGAAAGCGGCAGAGGGCTGCCGCAGTCCAGGACGCTATCGCGAGATTCAAAATGAATTGGAGGTTCTGCACGGTATTCCCGGGCCTTTCGTTCCGGCCAGCCGGAATTTCAATCCGGTTTGGTCGCACAGCAGCTTCCGCGGTCACGGCCCACGCCGAGCGTTTTCAGAATAAGTTCCAGCCGACAGAAGTTCGTGAACGACGATTGCAGCAGATTAAAGCCGACAAACGCGGTGAACCAGAGCCAGTAGGCGCTGTGGTAATGCGCCAGCAACAGGCTGGCGAGGATGAACGCGCCGGCGAACCGGCGGATGAGCATGTGCATTTTCATAGCAAGAATTTGTTTTGGTTTTAGTGAAAACTGGCCGCGATCAGCACCCCCACAACCATGCCGTAGAGAGTGCTGAGGAACGGATTGCTTGTCAACGGGCAGGCGCCGGTCGAGCAGCCGACGAGCTTGTGCCAGCCGAAGCCAAGGCCGGCCCCGACCGCCGCGCCGATGAGGATTCGCAGGCTCATAGCAAATCCCCCTTCCGGCGCGACGTTTTACGTTGGACAAATCCGTCAATCATGTTATAATTATATAACTAAATAGAAATATGTCAAATGAAAAATTCAGGCGGGCGATTGCTCCGGGAGAACTGGAGCAAATCGCCGCCCGTTTCAAGCTGTTGGGCGAGCCGATGCGGCTGCGGATTTTGCAGGCGGTTTGCAAGACGCCGCGCACCGTGAACGACATCGTGTCCGCCACCGGTTCGACGCAGGCGAATGTCTCCAAGCACCTCGCGTTGCTGGCCGCGTCGGGCATGCTGACGCGCGCGCGGGACGGCCAGTGCGTCTATTATGGCATCAGGGACCCGCTGGCCGTGAAGCTTTGCGAACTGGTGCGGGCGCAGGTCGCGGGTCAGTAATTGCTGGCGATGGCGGGCGGTGACGGCTACACTCCGGCTTCACAGATGAAAACAGTCTTCGTGACCGGCGCGGCCGGATTCATCGGCAGCAATCTGGTGGACCGGCTGCTCGCCGACGGCAAATCGGTCGTCGGCTGGGACAATTTTTCCACGGGTCAGCAGGAGTTTCTTCAATCGGCGCTGGCCAATCCGAGATTCAGGCTGGTCGAGGGGGATTGCCTCGATCTGTCGGCGCTGACGCGGGCGATGGCCGGGTGTGATTTCGTTTTTCATCTGGCCGCCAATGCGGATGTCCGTTATGGCCTCGACCATCCGCACAAGGATTTCCAGCAGAACGCCGCCGCCACGTTCAACGTGCTCGAAGCCATGCGCACCAGCGGCAGCAAACGCATCGCGTTCAGCTCCACCGGCAGCGTTTATGGCGAGGCGGAAATCATCCCGACACCCGAAAATCATCCGTTCCCGGTGCAAACTTCGCTTTACGCGGCCTCGAAGCTTGCCGGCGAAGGATTCATTCACGCTTATTGCGAAGGCTACGGCTTTGAGGGCTACATTTTCCGCTTTGTTTCGATTCTGGGCGAACGCTACACCCACGGGCACGTGCTCGATTTTTACAAACAACTGCTTGCCCACCCCGGCCATCTGAAAGTGCTGGGCGACGGCACCCAGCGGAAATCCTACCTCTACATCGGTGATTGCCTCGATGCGATGTTGCAAGTGGTGAATCGCGCCACGGCCGGACAAAACCGGCATCATGTCGAGACCTACAATCTCGGCACGGACGAATATGTTGATGTCAACGACTCGGTAAAATTTATCTGCGGCGCGCTTGGTCTTCAACCAAAACTGGAATATTCCGGCGGCAGCAAAGGTTGGGTGGGCGACAATCCCTTCATTTTTCTGGACACCAAAAAAATCTGCGCCACGGGCTGGAAGACAACACTCACCATCGAGCAATCCATCATCCGCACGCTCCAATGGCTCCAAAAGAACCAGTGGGTTCTCCAGCGCCGATGAACCTCGTCATCACGGGCAGCAGCAGCGGCATTGGCCGGTTCCTCGCCGATTCGCTGGCCGCCCGGGGCCATGCTGTCTGCCGCCTCGCGCGCTCGCCGCAGGACGGATTCAGTTTCCAATGCGATGTCTCCGACTGGCCGGCCCTGCAAAATTGCGCGAAGGGCGCGACGCGAAAATGGCCGGCGGCGGAC
Organism: Verrucomicrobiota bacterium; assembly: GCA_050013895.1. Lineage (GTDB taxonomy): Bacteria > Verrucomicrobiota > Verrucomicrobiia > Limisphaerales > UBA11358 > UBA11358. The sequence goes on from JBEKEJ010000003.1 coordinate 25,728, forward strand.
GGATTGATTTGTTGCGCCGCGGTTCAGGGACCCATCGGGCCGGCCATGGAGATGGATCCGGCAGCCTGGTGTTCCACGCTGGCGGCGAATCTCGACGGCACCTTTTTCACTATCCGCGCATTTTATCCGTTGCTGCGCAAAACAGGCCGGCGCGCGAAAATCATTTGTTTCTCCGGCGGCGGCGGGGCCGGCCCGCGTCCGAATTTCACGGCCTACGGCGTGTCCAAGGCCGGCGTTGTGCGCCTCGTGGAAACACTCGCCGCCGAATGGCGGGGCCAGCCGCTGGACATTAATGCGGTAGCCCCGGGCGCGATTTTCACCCGCATGACGGAGCAGGTCCTGGCGAGCGGCGCGGCTATGGCAGGTAAGGTTGAATTTGAGTGCGCTTCCAAACAATCGCGCGACGATGGCGCGCAACTCGAACAAGTCCTGGGGTTGATCGAGTTTTTGTTGTCATCGAAAAGCGACGGCATCACCGGCAAGCTCATCAGCGCGGTGTGGGATCCGTGGGACAAACTTCACGAATTCAAGCAGGACCTGGACAGCGACATCTACACGCTGCGGCGCATCGTGCCTAAGGATCGCGGGAAGAATTGGGGGGAAAAATGAGCGAAGCAATCGTCCTCGTTCTCCTCCTCGTCCTCGAAAATGAATTTGATCGAGGACGAGAACGAGAACGAGGACGAGGAGAACGGAACAAATGAACTACGCGATCATCGGCTGCGGGTTGATTGGGAAAAAGCGGTTGGCCGCATTGCCCGCCGGTTCAAAACTGGTGGTCGCCTGCGACACCAACCCGGCCCGCGCCGCGGAACTGGTGAAACTGGCCGGGACCGGGCGCGCGGTTGCCGATTACCGGCTGGCCGTGGCCGAGCCGCAGGTGAACGCGGTGATCGTGGCCACCGTCAACGCGGCGCTGGCGGAAGTCGCCGCGGCGGCCATCGCCGCGGGCAAGCACGTGCTGGTGGAAAAACCGGCGGGGGTTTTCGTTCGCCAGATTGACAGGTTGATGGCGCTCGCAAAAAAACACGGCGCGTGCGTGCGCGTGGGTTTCAACCATCGTTACCACGCCGCGTTCCTCAAGGCGCGGGAGATATTTGAATCCGGCGTGATGGGCGATTTGATGTTCATTCGCGCCCGCTATGGCCACGGCGGCCGCGTGGGCTACGACCGGGAATGGCGGGCCGACCCGAAACTCTCCGGCGGTGGTGAGCTGATTGACCAGGGCATCCATTTGATCGATCTGGCGGGCTGGTTTCTCGGCCGGTTCAAAGAAATTGACGGTCACGTGGCGACGTATTTTTGGAACATGCCGGTGGACGACAACGCCTTTTTGGATTTGCAAACGGCGGAAGGCCGGACGGCGTGGCTCCACGTCAGTTGCACGGAATGGAAGAACCTGTTCTCGTTTGAAATATACGGACGCCATGCCAAGCTGCACATTGAAGGTCTGGGCGGCAGTTACGGCGTCGAGAAACTTTATCATTATCAGATGAAACCAGAAATGGGGCCGCCCGACACGAAGTTGCATGAATTTCCCGGCCCGGACGAATCGTGGCGAAGCGAGATGATTGAGTTCGAAAAGGACATTCAATTGAAACGAAACCCCGGCGCCGGTCTGCGCGAAGCGAAAGCGGCGCTGGCGGTCGTGGAGAAGATTTACGGAAGGACAAAGCTAAGATGAATCCCTTTATGCACCAGCTTAACCGTGGAGTTGCATCATCTCCCCCCTCCGGCTACTGATGCAGAACAATGAACCAACATCAAATCAAAAACGTGGGACACATTAAAGATGATGTTTCCTTCTACCGGCAACGTCCTTTTCCCGCGAGCGAGCTAAATTGGCCAACCCAAAAGCAAAATCAGTGAATTGACAGATTTTTGAAACTGTGAGCAAATCAAAACTGTCTTGAAAGGCTCAAAGGAACAGGCAAGTCAGAAAGTCGGTTCTGTTGCCGGGTCGGCTGTCCAATCCCGGTCGGATTGAAGCTTGCCGGGGTGGAATTGGACAGGTTGTGTTCCCGACGGGAAGATCCATTTATGAAAACAACAAAAGCATTGCTTGGAATTCTCACAATCACGTTGGCACTTTCGTTCGGTTGTCGGACAATGCCCAACAAAACCACGCCTTTTAGTTCGTCGCTGATTCTGGATTTGCCATTGGACGACAGCGTTGTGGATGTGGGGCCAAACAACTTCAAGGTCGCAAGCAATGGAGGTGGAACATGGGTGCCGAACAGATTTTCGCAGGCGAATTCAGCCCTGTCTTTGAACGGAGTGGACCAGAACATCGCGATTCCTTACGATGCCCGGTTGTATCCAGAAGAATTTACTTTGAGCGGATGGTTCAATTTCCAACAACTCAGCGAGGTTGCGGATGTGTGGCAAGTGGGCAATGCCACCTCCGACGGGTGGCAAGGTTTCGCATTGACGTTTCGGGGATATGATTTCGATTACCAGGATTATACTGGCAGCGGATATAACACAATCCTTTCAGTGGCCTTGACGAAATTTGTGGTTAACGAATGGTGTCAAATCGTCGTTACCAGAACCACAAATTCTGCGGAGATATTTCTTAATGGCGTGGAAGTGGCTTCGCAAACAGGCTTGACGCCCTACACAAAACCCCAAGTTACCCCTATGAGTTTGGGGGCGGATAACGGTCTTTCAAGCGGTTTTTACCTGTATTGCCAGGTGACTTTGGATACGGTTCACATTTACAACCGTGCTTTGTCCTCAAACGAAGTCACACAGTTGTATGCCTCCGAGTCCGGGCTGACTCTCTCTCGTCGGCATCAGCGTTGATTTATTTTGGAGCAATCTCATTGAAATAAGAAAAGAGAAACTCCACCGGCCCCGAAAACCGGTGGAGTTTTTCTTTTCGGTCTTCTTCCTTCATCCGATGCCCATGCGCGTTAAATTTGCCGATCCAAAGGCAAAATCGGTGGATTGACAGGTTTTTGAAACTGTGAGCAAATTGAGACTGCCTTGAACGGCTCAAAAGAACAGACCTATCAGAAAGTCGGTTTTTTTGCCGGGGACGGCCGTCCAATCCCGGTCGGATTGAGGCTTGCCGGGGTGGAAATGGACAGGTTGTGTTCCCGACGGAAAGATCCATTTATGAAAACAACAACAACGTTATTCGGAATTCTCAATATCACGGCAGCTCTATGGCTCGGCTTGCCCGCCAACGCCGCCCAACAAACCATCATTTTCAGTTCGTCGCTGATTCTGGATTTGCCCTTGGATGACAGTGTTGTGGATGTGGGTCCGAACAACTTCCCGGTCACAACCTATGGAGGGGGGACGTGGGTGCCGGACAGATTTTCACAGGCAAATTCAGCCCTGTCGTTGAATGGAGTGAACCAAAACATCGCGATCCCTTACGATGCGAGGTTGTATCCAGACGAATTTACCTTGAGCGGATGGTTCAATTTCCAACAACTCAGCGAGGTTGCGATTCTGTGGCAGGTGGGCAATGCCACCTCCGACGGGTGGCACGGCTTTGCATTGACGTTTCGGGGATATGATTTTGACTATCAGGATTATACTGGCAGCGGATTTAACGCAATCCTTTCAGTAGCCTTGACAAATTTTGTGGCTAATGAATGGTGTCAAATCGTCGTTACCAGAACCTCCGATTCGGCTGCGGTATTTGTCAACGGCGTGAATGTGGCTTCGCAAACAGGCTTGACGCCCTACACAAAACCCCAAGTTACCCCTATGAGTTTGGGGGCTGATAACGGTATTTCAAGTGGCTTTTACCAATTCTGCCCGGTAACTGTGGATACGGTTCACATTTACAATCGTGCTTTGTCCTCAAACGAAGTCGCACAGATGTATGCTTACGAGTCCGTGCCTGAACCGTCGGTTCTGGGGTTGCTGGCCGCCGGCACGCTTGGGATAATCCTCTTTCGTCGGCGTCAGCGTTAACTCATTTTGGAGCAATCTCATTACAATAAGGACAGAGAATCTCCGCCACCCATAACGCCGGTGCAGTTTTTCGTTTCACCAGTTACCGCAATCGGTTTTGGTGGAAATCGATGATTTCGCCACTAACGTCCCTGATGGGGGGATCAGTCAAAAGTAACGTAATATTCACACACACACTCTTTCGTGTTTTGGATTGGGGATGGAAACACAATGAACCGCGTCAGATTTTTCCGCTTTCCCGCCTTCCGCTTTTGGGCTTTCATTTGAAACAATGATCATTGCCCGTTCTCCCTTGCGCGTCACTTTGGGCGGCGGCGGCACGGACTTGCCGTCGTATTACGAAAAGTTCGGCGGATTCCTCATCGCCGCGGCGATTGACCGGTATGTCTATATCGCGCTGCACGAAGGTTTCACGCCCGAACTGACGGTGAAATACTCGCGCCTGGAGCGCGTGAGTGAAGCCGCCCGGCTCGAACACCCCATCTTCCGCGAGGCCTTCGCCCTGCTCGGCATGAACGGCTGCGGGCTGGAACTGGCCTCGATGGCCGACATTCCGGCGGGGACCGGGCTGGGTTCGTCCGGCAGTTTCACAACCGCGCTGCTCAGGGCGCTGCACGCGCACAAAAAAAATCTTGTGCATCCCGCCGAACTTGCGGCCCAGGCCTGCGAAATCGAGCTCGACCGGCTGAAGGAACCCATCGGCAAACAGGACCAATACATCGCGGCCTACGGCGGCATCACCTGCTTCAAATTTTTGGAGAGCGGAAAAGTCGAGGCCTGGCCGTTGAAACTTTCTGCCGAAACGCGGGACAATCTGGAAGACAATCTGCTTTTGTTTTTTACCGGCTATTCGCGCTCAGCCTCGGCCATTTTGAAGGAGCAGGATCAGAAATCGAAACGCGACGACCAGTCTATGATCGAGAACCTGCATTTCGTCAAAGACCTCGGTCTGCAGAGCCAGCGCGCGCTCGAAGACGGAGACCTCCGGGAATTCGCGCGGCTCATGGACGTGCATTGGCAGCGCAAAAAACAGCGCAGCGGCGGCATGAGCAACCCGAAGATCAACGAGTGGTATGACCTCGCGATGGCCAGCGGCGCGCTCGGCGGCAAGCTCATCGGCGCGGGCGGCGGCGGTTTTCTCATGTTTTTCGCCGATGACAAAACAAAATTGCGTCACGCGATGACCAGGGCCGGGCTGACGGAAGTCCGGTTCCGGTTCGACTTCGAGGGTACGAAACTGGTGATTTCGTGAGCGCGCCGCTGGAAATTCCCGTTGCCATCCTCGCCGGCGGACTCGCCACGCGGCTGCGTCCCATCACCGAAAAAATCCCCAAATCGCTCATCCCCGTCGCGGGCAAACCGTTTCTGGCGCACCAGCTCGAATTGCTCCGTTCGCGCGGCATCCGCCGCGCCGTGCTCTGCGTCGGATATCTCGGCGAAATGATTCAGCGCGAATTTGGCGACGGCAGCGCGTTTGACATCAAACTGGATTATACTTTTGATGGTCCCAAGCTGCTCGGCACCGGCGTCGCGCTCAAGCGCGCGTTGCCTTTGCTCGGCATGGAATTTTTTGTGCTTTACGGCGATTCGTATCTGCCGATTGAGTATCGTCCCGTCGCGGAATTTTTCCGGCGCAGCGGCAAGCTCGGCTGCATGACCGTTTACCGCAACGCAGGCCACTACGACACCAGCAACGTCGTCTTCCGCGACGGCGACGTGGTAGTTTATGACAAGAAGAACCGCCGGCCGGAAATGCAGCACATTGACTACGGCTTGAGCTTGTTCCAGGCCACCGCCTTCAATGCGTATCCGGCCGGCGAGCCTTTTGATCTGGCCGATGTGATGGGCCGGCTCGTCCGGGAAAAACAACTGTCCGGTTATGAAGTGCGCGAGCGGTTCTACGAAATCGGCTCGCTGGCGGGTCTGACAGAGTTGGAAGCCTTAATCAAGGCTCGAGTCAATCCGTGAGCGGCATAGAGCAAACGCTGGATCGCGCATATATTAAATGGTTCAACGGCGCCTTAATTCTTGAAGCGAAAGAAGCAGCGAGAGATTGCAGGCCTGCATCATCCCTGAAGCAACAAAACACCAATCCCGGCCCATCCTTGATTGCTGTCCTTGATAAATTCGACGTGCCGGTATTTGTTCCGTATTTCCCGCCAGAAAACGTCAACTCGGCAATCCGACGTCAACGAATGAAAACAGACGTCGTGAAAGGCAATCATCCCGTTTGGAGACACCAAAGGACTGTAGTTCTGAAAATCGGCCCTTACCCCGTCGTAAGTGTGATCACCGTCAATAAACAAAAAGTCGATCTTTCTGCTGCCGATCACGGATTTTAATTTTTGCACCGTTCCTGGACTTTGGGAATTCGCCCGGATCAGACAGACGCGTTGATTTCTTCCAGCAAATCTTCGGTACAAAAAAGTCTTCCACAGCGGATAGCCGCCGCCATGAATGCCTCCCGGGAGATCAATACTGGCGATCACCGCTTCGGGATGGGCTAGTTTACTCCAAATGAACAGCGTTCCTCCCCTGGCGGTGCCAATTTCTACAACGGTCCGGGGTTGATGTTTCTGAACCAGACCGGCCAACTGAAGGATTTCCGAACGCACCTGCCCCGGTTGGATTAAGCCGAAGGCGGCGCTGTAAGTAAAGTCGACCAGTTTCTCTATTGAGTCGTT
>JBEKEJ010000004.1:0-33750 GCA_050013895.1 Verrucomicrobiota bacterium
TGATCCCGGCCTGTGGAATGGCATTCTCAGCATCAACGTCCTTGAGCACATCCGGGAAGATGAGGACGAACTCGCGCGGTATTCGGCTTTGCTCAAAAGAAAACGCGGCACGCTCTGCCTGTTCGTTCCCGCGCGGCAGGAGATTTACTCGCCCATCGAAGTTGACTTCGGCCACCATCGGCGCTACTCGCGCCCCGGGCTGCGGAACAAATTGGAGCGCGCCGGATTTACGATTGTCCGCCTGCATTATTTCAACTTCATCGGCTACTTCGCGTGGTGGCTGAACTTCCAGGTGGGGCGGCGACGAAAATTCAGTCCGGCGAAGGTCCGTTTGTTCGACCGGGTCATCTTCCCGCTGAGCTTTGGATTCGAGTCCCGGGTCAGTTGGCCGCCCATCGGCCAAAGTCTCGTCGCAGTAGCCAAGGCGGGTGGATGAACCCGCGGTGGAGGCCCAATTCGGGTGCGGAGCGCGGAACATTGCCCCGCGAGGGCTTGAACCCGGCGCAAAACGCCCGGCGATGCTCTGCGCTTTGGCAAATGGGAACGCTACGAAACGGCCTTTTCCCTTGACACGATTCAAGGCACCAACTAAACCGGCAATGGTTTTAATTTGAAAAATACTTCCCAGCGCGCTCCAAGGATTTCAGGCGAGACAACCTCGGCGCCCAAATTGCTCGTGACAACGCTGGTTGGGATTGTGGCCTGCGGACTGGTCGTCGCCGAATTGGCGCCGGCATCCAACCCCGAGGGCAAGGCCAATCTGGCCGCCTTGAATCAACGCGTGACGGTGCTGCGCCAAATTGACGACCCCATCAGGCGGGACTCTTATTGCGTCCCGCTGTCCGCCTACTGCCGGGCGCTGGACCATGCGCTTGACAAGAACGCCCGCGTCTTTCTCTCGGGGATGGTGGGCAGGGAGAATGCCGGGCGCGGCGGATATTATTATTTTTTGCGGAACTATCTGTTTCCACGCGATGTTGAAATTTCGCTGGGACGCCCGGCGATCTTCTACAACGAGTGGAGAGACGGTGTGGATTGTGATTCCCCTGAAACGTTGCGGACAAACGGCTTCGACCTGTTTCTGCGCTTTGAGACCAATAACAACATTGCCATCATCCCGCTGACGGAAAAAGGAGTGCCGAAGCAGTGATGAAAGAATGGATCGCATTCCTTTTGCCTCCGGCCACGGCGTTGGCGGGGATGCGGATGAGCCGCCTGGTTCTCGGCGCAAAGCTGGAGGAACAGCTCGGCTTTGGCCTGCGTTTTGCGCTGGGGTTGGCCTTGGGGATGCTCGTCTTTTCACAGGCCGTTTTGCTGTCGGCACTGGCGGGAATCAATTTGAGCGGTCCGCTCGCCTGGGGCGCCTTGATCTGGGGCATCGTGGAGATTGCTTGGCTTGCGCCAAAGCTGGCGGCGGGCCTGAGACAACCGAAATTTCAGCCTGGACACCTGTGGCTGCTGCTGTTGCTGCCGGTCCTGTATTCATGGTGGGTTTTCGGCCGGCTTTGCACGTTGGAAGGCACGCTGGAGTTTGACGCCAACGCATTTTGGGTGTTCAAAGCGAAAATTCTTTATCTCGAGCAGGGTAAAAATCTGCTGAACGTGCTGCATCAAACCAGCCTCGCCTATGCGCATATTGATTATCCGATGCTCGTGCCCTGCCTTTACACCTTCGACTACGGCGCCGTCGGCGGCGTGGACGAATTTGTCAACAAGGTCTGGCCATTTTGGATGGTGGTTGCGCTGTGTGCCGCCATCCTTTCGCTCGCCCGGGTCTGGCGGCGGCCGCATCCGCTGCCGGTGTTGCTCGTCGTGCTGTTTTGTTTTCTTCCCGGAAGCCTGCAATTCATCCGGCAGGAAGGGGCCACCATGCCTCTGCTGTTTTTTGCCAGCCTGTCGGCTTTGCTGATTTTCACCGCGCTTTGCCGCTCGGAAAGCCTTTATCTTGCCGCCGGCGTCCTGGTCCTCGCAGGTTCCGCGGCCACCAAATATGAAGGGGTAATCTATTCCGCCGTGTGGTTTTTCGTTTTGCTGCCGATCATCCTGCGGCGCGGCTGGCTCAAGAAAACCGCGCTTTGGAAAGCCGCGGGCATCGGGATTCTTTGTTTGCTGCCGTATGTCATTTACCGGCTTGCTCATCCCGTGGCACACCTCGCAGACACCTGGTGGAAGGAAGGGGTTTCCGCGCCGGGAACCATGCTGCATCGTTTTCCGAAGATGTGGTTTTTGAATATCTTCTGCCGCTTCTTCAGTCCGGATTTCTTCAACTGGTCCGGCGACGCCAATGGCAACATCCACTGGACGGGCCACTGGACCGGATTCGGCGGTCTGGTCAATCCGGACTTGTCGGTCCTGCCCTGGCTGCTGTTGTTGCTGCTGGCGCTTTCGTTGTGGAGAAAACCGGGCCGGGGCCGGCGGGCGATTGTTTATCTAGGCCTGGCCATCATCGGGGTGCTGACCGCGCTGACCGTGGTCACAACCTGTTTCATGTCGCTTCAAGCCGGTGAAGGGTTCCGTAGTTTTGGCGAGCTGATGATAGATTTCAGCGGTGCCAATGAAGTTGGTCGCTATTTTTTCCCGTTAATGGTTGCCTGGTTTCTGGCCGTTGCCAGCATCTGGTTTGACGACCCGCAACCTTCACTGGCCGCAAACGCCCCCAATTCGGCGCGTGACAATCCTTTGCCAGGCGGCGCAACGCCGTCCAAAAAAAGACGGTAGTGTGCTAATTCAGGGATTCGGAGCGTGAGTTGTCCCGACTCGCAGCTGGTTTTTAGGAGAAGAAGCATTCAAATCCCGCGTGGCTTACTCGGCTTTCAGGCGGGCTGCGGTTTGAGGCAAACCGCGCTTCGTCAGATAGGACACTGCCAAAAGCAGGGCAGTCCTTAATTTGATTGTTGTAGTGTCGGCGCTGTGCGCCGATTTCGAGCCACAGGCTCGACTCTACAGCAAAATAGGACACTGCCAAAAGCAGCGATGACTTGCCTTTTGCAGTTTTTCCCATAAACTAGGGGTATGAAGAACGAAGTGACGCCCGTTCAGATTCGCGGCATTTTGCCCGCCAACAGCGGGTGTGCGCTGTTCATCGGCAACGACCAAAAAGTTTTCGTCATCAACGTCGAACCCCAAATGGGTGCCATCATTGGCATGTTTCTGCGCCAGACGCCCAAGGAGCGCCCGCTCACCCACGACCTCATCAACCGCATTTTCCAGGGCTTCGGCATCAACGTCGAACGGGTCATCATCACGGACCTGAAGAATTCCACCTACTTTGCCCGGCTGATTTTGCAGCAGCAAAACGAAGTCGCGCGCAAAATCGTCGAGCTTGACGCCCGCCCCAGCGATTGTCTTGCCATCGCCGCCGCGCAGAAAAAACCAATCTTTGTCACCAGCGCGCTTTTTGAACAAGTCGAGGACATGAGCGAAGTGCTCAACAAGATCAACGAAAGCGGCAGCGAGGCCGAATAAAATGCCAGCGGCCCGGACTCCACCGCTCGCCCTCATCTGCGGCGAAGACGAATTCGCCGTCAAGCAACGCGCCAAACAGCTCTACCAGCAATGGTGTGACGAACTGGGCGGCATGGATCACGAGATCATCGAAGCCTCAGTTTCCAACAGCGGCGAGGCGCTGGCGGCGATGGCCCGCCTGCGCGAAGCCCTGCAAACGCTGCCGTTTTTCGGTTCCGGCAAGGTCATCTGGCTGCGGGACTGCAATTTTCTCGGCGACGAACGCGCCGCTTCCGCCCTGGCCGTCACGGAAACCCTCGCCGGGCTCGCGGAAGAGTTGAAAACATTTTCCTGGCAGGCGGTGCGACTGCTCATCAGCGCGGGCAAGGTGGACAAGCGCAAAACCTTTTACAAAACACTCGACAAAACCGGCTCGGTCGAAAATTTCTCCGGCTGGTCGGCGGATGACAAGGACTGGGCGAACCGCGCGGAAATTGAGGCTCGCGCGGCCATCCGTGCGCGGCAAAAGGAGATTGCTGACGACGCGCTGGCCGATCTGGTCAATCGCATCGGCCCGAACCGTCGCCTGCTCGACAGTGAAATTGAGAAGCTGTGCCTGTTCGCTGGCGGCCGGAAACGAATTGAAGCCGGCGATGTCGCCGCGGTTTGCACGCGGAACAAGACGGCGCGCGCCTTCGCGCTCGGGGACGCGCTGGGCGACCGCGATTTGCCACGTTTGTTGCGGCGGCTGGACGAGGAGCTTTGGGAACTGAAATTCAATCCGCAACAATCCGAAATCGGCCTGCTCTACGGCTTGATCGCAAAGGTCCGCGCGATGTTGCTGTTGAAGGAAATGTTGCGCGAAGGCTGGATCAAACCGGAGATGGATTACAATCGTTTCAAGGCGCAATTGGAGCGCGTGCCGGCGGAAAAATTGCCGGCGGACAGGCGGTTCAACCCGCTGTCGCTGAACCCTTATGTGCTTTACAAGGCGCTGCCGCACGCCAAGAAATACACCCAGAACGAATTGGTTCGCGCCATGGGTTTGCTCCTGCGCTGCAACCAGCGGCTGGTGTCCAGCGGATTGGATGAGGCGCTGGCGCTGCAACAGGCGCTGGTGCAAATTGTCGCGCCGCCGGCGGCCGCAGCCTGAGCGCGCCAGAGAAATTTCCTGACATATGTCAAAGCCATCGGCAAAACTATCCGTGCTGGTCGGTAAAGATTTCGCCTGCGTGAAAATCGCCGGACGCGCCAATTACCTCTCCAGTCCCGACTTCAAAACGCTGTTGAGCGAATTGACCGGGAAAGGTTACCGGCATTTCGTCATTGATTTGTCGGAATGCGTGCTCATGGACAGCACATTTTTGGGAGTGCTGGCCGGATTTGGCTTGAAAATGCCGCCCGTCAAACCCGGCCGGGAAGGCATTGAACTGTTCAATGCCAACGCGCGCGTCGCCGAGTTGCTGGAGAACCTGGGAGTGGCCCGCCTGGTCAAAATGACCGGCGGCGCGTTGCAGTTGCCCGACGATGTCAAAATCGGCGCGCCGGAGCCGGCCAGCCCGACACATGAGGAAATCACCCGCACCTGCCTCGAAGCGCACCAGACCCTCATGAAGATGAATCCGGAAAATGCCGCGCGGTTCAAGGACGTGGCCCGGTTTCTCGCCGAGGATTTGAAGACCCTGGAAAGGAGCAAATGAATTTGCGGCGTTCGCTTTGCGATTTACGCGTCATTCTCCAGCCGCCGTCCGCTTTTGTAAATTGCAGGTTGGAAATCGAGAATTAGCTTCTTCGATGTTTTCAGCGGATGACTGGGCGTGAAACCAGACTCTTCGGGCGCAGCCACGACATCGGGATGCAAGGATGACCTCCGCCCTCACCCCGCCCCTCTCCCCCAGGAGAGGGAGAATCGTCCGCCGCGCCGTTGAAAATTAATGTGACCGGAGTGGCTGGGCGCTCATCCGAAAAACCAGAGGCCATCGAAAGCCTTTCCCTCTCCCGGGGGAGAGGATAAAAGGTGAGGGCGGGCGTAAACACTCGCTCCCCTGAAAACGTCGGGGAATCAAGAAGTGCGGCTTTATACCGGCGCCGGCGCGGGTGCGCCGAGTCCGGGCAACTTGGGCGGCACGGGTTTGGGCGGCGTTTCCGGCAGCGGCGTGCCGGCGGGCGCGCCCAACATCGGTCCGACTTGGGCGGGCGTTTTGGGCGGCGGCGTGAACGTGCCCTTGCGGACAATCTCCTCAACCTGCACGCCATCCAGCGTTTCGTATTCGAGCAACCCTTGGGCGATGATTTCGAGTTTGTCGCGGTTGGCTTCGATCAGTCCCTTCGCCGATTTATTCGCCTCGTCAATAATGCGTTTGACCTCGGCGTCAATGTCCTGCGCCGTCTGTTCGCTGTAATCTTTCGTGCGCATGAAGTCGCGCCCCAGAAAAATGTATTCCTGGCTGTCGCCGTAAAGCACGTTGCCGAGCTTCTCGCTCATGCCCCAGTGCATGACCATCGCGCGGGCCAGTTGCGTGGCCTGCTGAATGTCCATTGCCGCGCCGCTGGAAATGTCGTCGGTCACGTATTCTTCCGCGATGCGCCCGGCCATCGCCAGAATAATGCTGTCAACCGCCGGCTTTTTCCGCATGTTCAGCATGTCTTCCTTGGGCAGCGACATCGTGACCCCGAGCGCCCGGCCGCGCGGAATGATCGTAACCTTGTGCAGCGGATGCACGTGCTTGAGCAGCACGTTGACCAGCGCGTGGCCGGCTTCGTGCCATGCCGTGGCGCGCTTCTCCTCGTCAGACATCGCCATGCTGCGGCGCTCGCGTCCCCAGCGGACCTTGTCGCGCGCCTCTTCCAATTCGCTCATGCCGACGGACTTCTTGTTCAAACGCGCGGCAAGCAACGCCGCTTCGTTCAGCAAATTCGCCAGTTCCGCGCCGGAATAACCCGGCGTGCCGCGCGCGATGATGGACAAATCCGCTTCCGGCGCGAGCTTCACGTTTTTGGCGTGGACCTTCAGAATTCCCTCGCGCCCGCGCACGTCCGGCAGATTGACGACCACCTGCCGGTCAAAACGGCCGGGGCGCATCAACGCGGGGTCCAGCACATCGTGGCGGTTCGTCGCGGCGATGATGATGATGCCTTCCTGCGTGTCGAAACCGTCCATCTCAACCAGCAGCGCGTTGAGCGTCTGCTCGCGTTCGTCGTTGCCGCCGCCCATTCCGTGACCGCGGGAACGACCGACCGCGTCAATTTCATCAATGAAAACCAGGCACGGTGTGTTGCGGCGCGCCTGCTCGAACATGTCGCGCACGCGGCTGGCGCCGACGCCGACAAACATTTCCACAAAGTCCGAGCCGCTGATGCTGAAAAACGAGGCGTCCGCCTCCCCCGCGATGGCCTTGGCCAGCAGCGTTTTGCCCGTGCCGGGCGGCCCGACCATCAACACGCCCTTCGGAATGCGGCCGCCGAGCCGCTGGAATTTTTTCGGGTCTTTTAAGAACTCGACCAGTTCGGAAACTTCCTCGATGGCCTCGTCAATACCCGCCACGTCCTTGAAAGTAGTCTTGTTGCGGTCTTTGGCGAGCATCCGCGCCTTGCTCCGGCCGAAACTCAGCGCGCCTTTCCCGGCGATTTTGATCTGGCGGATGAAGAAAAACCAGAACAGCAGGCCGATGCCCACAAAAAACAGCAACTGATAGCCGATGGACCAAAGCATCGCGTTCGTCGGCGGGCCCGGCACGAGTCTGCCCGAGTTCAGCAGTTCATCCTGCATTTTTTGCGTCAGCATTACGTTCGGCGCACTGAACTGCACTTCCACCCGCTTGCCATCCTTGTCCGTCTTGAAATACGTGCCGGTGATGGGCGTGAGCGGCGCGGATTGTGAGTTGAAATTGATGGTCCCTTGCGCGATCTGGTTCGAGTTATACTTTTGCAAAAATTCGGATTCCGTCAGCGTATCGCCCTGCGGCGTCATGTGCGATTTCAACATCATCAACGCCACGAGCCCGCCCAGGATCGCAATCCATAGGATCCACGTGGACATTGGGACCTTGAAACCGCCGGGCGGTTTTTTCTGCCCGCGGTCGCCGTCGTTTCTTTGATTTGAATTGTCGTCGAACATTTTCGCTTATAAAACTAACACGCCGTTCCACCTTCCGCAATCCGCTAATTTGGCCTATATTCGAGCCAATGCGCATCGGTCCGCTCACGTTGACCTCCAACCTGTTTCTCTCGCCGCTGGCGGGTTACACCAACCTGCCCTTCCGCCTCATCGTGCGCGAAATCGGCGGCGTCGGCCTCTGCACCACCGACCTAGTCAACGCCCGCTCGCTGCTGGAAAAGAACCCAAAGGCCTTCAAACTCATCGAAACCTGTCCGGCCGATGCGCCGCTGGCCGTCCAGCTCTTCGGCTCCGTGCCCGAAGAAATGCGCGACGCGGCACTCCTGCTCGAATCCATCGGCATTGCGTCAGTCGACATCAACATGGGCTGTCCCGTCCGCAAGGTCTGTGGCGTCGGCGGCGGCTCGGCCATGATGACCGAGTTGAACAAGACCGCCGCGCTCGTCAAAGGCATGACCGACGCCGTGAAAATTCCGGTGACGGCAAAAATGCGGCTTGGCTGGGACGATGAAAATCTAACTGCGCCGGATTTGGCGCGTGCGCTCGAAGACGCCGGAGTCGCCGCGATTTTCGTCCATGGCCGCACGCGCGAACAGGGCTTTGGCGGCACGGTGAACCTGGCCGGCATCCGGGCCGTCGTCCGGGCCGTGAAAAGCCTTCCGGTCATCGGCAATGGCGACATCATCACGCCGCCGGCTGCGGAAAAAATGTTCGACGAAACCGGCTGCGCGGGCGTGAGCATCGGCCGCGGCGCGTTTTACAATCCGTGGATTTTCCAGCACACGCTGCATTATTGTAGCGTTCGGCCTGTGGCCGAATCGGATCGAGCCACAGGCTCGACACTACAACCCCTCCCTGACCCCACTTTTGCCGAGCGTGTGCGGGTAATGTGCCGGCATCTCGATTTGATGATTGAAGTTTTCGGCGAACAAGCCGGTTGCCGGATGTTCCGGAAGGTCGCGCCGTGGTATGCCAAGCGTTTCGGCCCGTGCCACGAATTCAACAAACGAGCCGTGCAGATCTCGACGCGCGCCGAATTCCACGACGCGCTCGAAAATTACATCCGCTGGCGCCGGCAATTTCTCGACGAGAACGGCGAATTGCTGCCCCGCTTCCGTCCCGTGCCGCTGGTTGCGTCCTTCATGCGTGAGCCAAACTCAATACAACGCGAACAAATTCCCGTGCCGCGTGGGCCAGTGGAGGTGTGGTAATCTTCAAGTGATTCGCGAATCAAACGCCCAAAGACATCGTGATTGCCCGTCGTCACCAAAGCAAAACCACTTTTGTCGAAAACAAGCAAGACCCGCCAAATCTCCGGCTGACGTTTTATTGACAAAGGGGCGGGTTGTGACGAAGCTTCAAGCCCTGAATTTGTGCCTCGGTAGCTCAATTGGTAGAGCAGTTGACTCTTAATCAATTGGTTCTAGGTTCGAGTCCTAGCCGGGGTACCAATATTTACTTCCCGATGCAAAACTGGCTGAAGATCGTGTCGAGCAGATTTTCCGTCGCCGTTTTGCCGACGATTTCGCCGACGGCGTTGACCGCAATGCGCAAATCCATCGCCACGAGTTCGAGCGTTGCGTCAGCGCTCAACGCGTCAATCGTCCGCCGGCCCGCCGCGCGGGCCCGATTCAGCGCGTCCTGATGCCGTGAGCTGATCATCACCTGCAACATCTCAGCCTTGATTTCGCCCGACCAGACCAGTTCCTTGATCGCGTCCTTCAACGGCTCCATCCCCTGCCCGCTCAGGCAGCAAACGTCCACGATGGGAACGCCGGTCCCCGGCGCCGCAGGCGGCAATGATTCTTTCGCTTCGCGCCGTGCCGGAGGCCGACGCTCCGGAATGCGCGTCTGCAACCCCCAGCCCGGCGGCAATATGAGCTTGGCCGGCAAATCGATCTTGTTCCGGACCAGAATCCGCTTTCTGGCGGCGAACTCGGCGAGATAATTTTCATCTTCATCGGTCAGCGGTTCGCTCGCGTCGAGCACATGTAGAATGAATTCGGCTTTGGCCAGCGACTCGCGGCTGCGGCGGACGCCTTCCTGTTCAATCGCGTCGCGCGCCTCGCGCAATCCGGCGGTGTCAATGAACACCACCGGCAGCCCGCGGATGTTCGCCATCTCTTCAATCGTGTCGCGCGTCGTGCCCGGAATCGGCGACACGATGGCGCGGTCGCGTCCGAGAAGCTGATTGAGCAGGCTGGATTTCCCGACGTTGGGTCGGCCCACAATCGCCGCGCGAATGCCGCGGCGCAAAATCTGCCCCTCGTTCGCGGTGCGCAACAGTTCGTCCATGAACTTCACGCCGTCTTCCAGGCGCCGGAGCAATTGCGACTTCGTGTCCGGCGCAATATCCTCGTCGGGAAAATCAATGTGCGCCTCGACGTGCGCGAGCGTGTGCATCAAATCATCGCGGAGCCGGTTGACGCGCCTTGAAAGTTTCCCGGCGAGCTGTTCGTTGGCGGCGGCCAGCGCGAGTTCCGTGCGCGAATGGATCAGGTCGGCGACGGCTTCGGCCTGCGCGAGGTCGAGGCGCCCGTTGAGGAACGCGCGGCGCGTGAATTCGCCCGGCTCGGCCAGCCGCGCGCCGTTTTCCAGCAGCGTGTCGAGGACGAATTTCGCGGGCAGGATGCCGCCGTGACAGGTGATTTCCACCGTGTCCTCGCGCGTGAAGGTGCGCGGCGCGCGCAGGACGGCCAGCAGCGCTTCGTCCACGGTTTTGCCCCCGCGGATGATTTTGCCATATTGAATTGTGTGGGACGTCGCCCCGGACGGTTTCACTGAATTTTTCCCGAGGGGCAGAAAACATTTGTCGGCAACGGCGAGCGATTGCGGTCCGGAAAGGCGGACGACGGCCAGACCGCCCTCACCGAGCGGCGTGGCAATGGCAGCAATGGTGTCGTCGGACATGGGTCGAGGGTCGAAGGTCGAGAGCCGAGAGTCAAAGCCGTATTTGCTCTCGGCTCCCGGCTATTTTACATGCCGGCAGTTTCCCATCCGGTTTTCCGCGTCGCGTCCCAGCAGGAACAGCCGCGCCTTCGCGTAACTTTTCTTTTGCAGGTAATGCAGCAGCGCCGGGTCGGTGCCGCGCGGCAGTTCTTTCGCCAGTTCATCAATGCGCGCGAATAATGACGGCAGATCCGGTTTGGGATTGGCCGTGCGCGGGGAATTGCCCGCCTGTTCCAGTTCCGCCAGCGCGTTCAGCAAAGTTTGTTCGATAGCCGTCATCATGGGGAATCTTACTTCAAAAATGCAACCGCGCCAGCAAATGCAACATTCTCGCTCCAAAATAAGAAAGGGTGAAATCAACTTGGCCCCGCACACACAAAGCGGCAACACCTTCAATCCGCATCCGGCGGCAGGGCGCCGATTGCATTCAGCCCGGGGCGGCGTAAATTAACCGCGTGAAAGCAATAGTGCCAGTCCTGTTTGCCGTGCTTTTTCTGGCCGGTTGCGTCACGCAAAAAATCGACTGGGCGGCGCGCGTGGGCAATTATACCTACGACCAGGCCGTGATGGAATTCGGCCCGCCGGACAAATCCGCGAAGCTCTCCGACGGTTCGGCCGTTGCCGAATGGCTCACGCAGCGGGGCCAGGTCGTCGTGGCGCCGGAGCCTTACCTTGTCCCGCCCGGCTGTTATTTCGGCCCGCTGACGCCGATGTATTCCGAGACTTACGTGCCCGCGCGTTTTCTGCGCCTGGTCTTCGACGCCAACGGCAGACTGAAAACGTGGAAGGAATTCGTCAGATAAATCCGCTTCCGTCGCAGAGCCTTCCGTGTTTTACTCGCGGCCATGAACGTTGACCTCGGCATCTGGAGCAAGCTGACCAAAATGGTCGCCTGGCTGCTGCTTTTGGCCGGACTGTTGCTCGTCGGCGTCTGGTATCTGCCGCTCATCCAGCAGAACGAGCGGATGCAGCGGGTAAATCTGCAACTGGAACAGCAACTGGAAGCGGAAAAAGAAAAATCCAAAGAACTTCAGTCGCAAATCGACGCGCTCCGCAACGATCCCAAAACCGTCGAACGCCTCACGCGTGAAAAACTCGGCTACGCCCGGCCCGGCGAAACCGTGGTGCGCTTTGAATCGCCCGCGACCAACGCGCCAGCGCGCTGATTCATCTATGATTGATGATTTATGATTTATGATTTGGAAAATGCCGGCGGCGCCGGGTTTCAATCGTAAATCATAGATCCAAAATCATAAATCGCCTCAGACCGTCATGATTTCCTTTTCCTTGTGGACGAGGTGTTCGTCAATCTTGGCGATGTATTGGTCGGTCAGCTTCTGCAAATCTTTTTCGGCCTGTTTTTCGTCGTCTTCGGTGATGCCGCTGTCATGGACGTGCTTTTTCAACAGTTCCATCGCGTCGCGCCGCACGTGCCGGATGGCCACGCGCCCGTCTTCGGCCATTTTTTTGGAGATTTTTACGAACTCCTGCCGCCGTTCCTGGCTTAATTCCGGGAACACGAGCCGGATGATTTTGCCTTGAATCGCCGGCATGAGGCCAAGGTTCGCCTTTTGAATCGCCTTCTCGATTGGATGCAGCGAGTTGAAGTCCCACGGCTGGATGACCAGCATCCGCGGTTCAGGCGTCGTGATGCCCGCCAGTTCGCGGATGCGCATCTGCGCGCCATAAACCTCCACCGTGACGTTCTCGACCAAAGCCGCCGACGCCTTGCCCGTGCGCACGCCCGCGAACTCGTTTATAACCACCTGCTCGGACTTGATCATTTTGTCCTCTGCTTCCAGCAAAATATCGTCGAGTGTCATAGATGCGCAGATTAACCATGAACCTCCGCCGGGTCGAATAAAAATTCAGCCGCGAGGTCGGAGCGGCACGGCCTCACACGGCAGCCAAGGAACGCCGGCTTCAGCCGGCAGAGGCTCTCTCTACCCGCGCTGCCGCGTGAACGCGGCGTTCCTTTCCGAGGGTCTTGTCCGGGTTGCCAGTGGCGCGGAGTTGCCCTCGGTGAGAGCGTCCCGGCATGCGGGAAATTTGGAAATGCGCCGACTAAACTGCGCTCCCGGCTCGACGCTGCAATTCCGCATTGCTAACCTGCGTGCATGGCGGACATCGTTTTAACCACGCTCAACGCGAAATACATCCACGCTGCGTTCGGCTTGCGCTACCTGCTGGCCAATCTCGGCGAACTGCAATCGCGCGCGTCACTCGCAGAATTCGACATCAACCAGCGGCCGCTGGACATCGCGGAAGTCCTGCTCGCGCGCAATCCCAGAATCATCGGCCTCGGCATTTACATCTGGAACGTCGATCAATCTGCCGAGGTCGTCGCCGTCATCAAACGCGTCCGGCCGGATGTCAAAATCATCCTCGGTGGACCGGAGGTCAGCTACGAAACCGGGGAGCAAACAATTGTTCAACTCGCCGACCACGTCATCACCGGCGAGGCGGATTTGAAATTTGCGGAGGTGTGCCGGGCACTATTGGAGCGCCGGCCTCCGGCCCGGCTCGATGGAGATTGCGGTTCCAAGCCCGCCGGGCCGGAGGCGGACTCTCCGCTGCCCAAAATCATCCCAGCCGAACCACCGGATTTTTCACAAATCATTCTGCCCTACGATCTTTACACCGACGACGACATCGCGCACCGCATTATCTACGTCGAGGCGTCCCGCGGCTGTCCGTTCACGTGCGAATTTTGCCTGTCGTCGCTCGACATTCCGGTGCGGCAGGTTCTGTTGCCGGCCATGCTCGAACAATTGCAGCGTTTGCTCGAACGCGGCGTGAAACAATTCAAGTTCGTTGACCGCACGTTCAATCTCAACGTCAACATCAGTAAAACCATCCTTGAATTCTTTCTGGAACGCTGCCGGCCCGGTCATTTCTTCCACTTTGAAATGATTCCCGACCGGCTCCCGGAATCATTGCGCCAAGTCATCGCAAAATTTCCTCCCGGCGCGCTGCAATTTGAGGTGGGCATCCAGACGTTCAACGAGACAGTCGCCGACCTAATCCAGCGGCGGCAGAATTACGAGAAGCTCGCCGATAATTTCCGGTTTCTGCGCGGTGAAACCGGCGTTCATATCCATGCCGACCTGATTGCGGGGTTGCCGGGTGAAACGCTGGAGAGTTTTGCCGCCGGCTTCGACCGGCTCATCGCGCTCGGCCCCCAAGAAATCCAGGTGGGCATCTTGAAGCGCCTGCGCGGCACGCCGATTGTCCGGCATGACGCCGACTGGCGGATGGCCTATAACCCGCATCCACCCTATGAGATTTTGGAGAACAAGCTGATTGATTTTGCGACCATGCAAAAGCTGCGGCGCTTCGCACGCTACTGGGACCTGGTCGGCAACAGCGGCAATTTCATCGAGTCCGCACCGCTGATTTGGTCCGGGTTCGGAGTCCCGCCTTCAGGCGGACTACGAGCACCCGAACCGGCTGAAGCCGGAACTCCGAAAACCTCGCCGTTTCACGCCTTTCTCCGCTTCAGCGAATGGCTGCACGCTCGCGCGCAGCGCACCGACGGCATCGCCCTGATGCGCCTGGTGGAACTGCTCTTTGAATTTCTCACCGGCGAACTCCGGCTCGATGCGCAGCAGGTGGCCGAAATGTTGTGGCGCGATTACCAGCGCGGCGGTCGGCGCGACAAACCGACCTTCCTGAAAAGTTTTCTGTCAGCGGAGGGAACAGTAATCCCGCCGCGTAAAGCAAAAGCTGCCCTGCCCAAACGCCAGGCGCGGCACCTGGTTTGAAAGAATCCGCGCTCACCCCTGTAATCCGCAGGTTATTTCGCCAACTGCTTCTCCGCCTCCTCGTTCGTCAATTTATGCTTTGCGCGCAGCACGGCCATGCCCACCACCGGCGGATACGCCTGGTCGGATTTTATCCGCGGTTCGACGTACTCGATGACTTCAAACAGCAGATTGTTCGCCGCTTCGTAGGTCAGGTCGGTAAGCTGGGCGACGTAGCGCGTCGCGCGGTCAATCAACTTGAGATTCGATGGCACAACCCAGACCATGGTGTTTGCCATCACACGTCCCAGCCGCACCATCGTGCAGGTTGAAAGCGCGTTCATCACCAGCTTCACCGCCACACGCGTCACGCCGCCCAGAAGGAAATCCGTCTCCGGGACGGGAACCAGAACAATTGCCGATTGCCGATTGCCGATTGCCGATTTTAGAAATAGAGCCTCCTCACGTCGGCTGCCGCCAAAATAAATGAGGGCGGTCTTCGCGCCCGCTCTTCGCGCCGCTTCAAGCTGGACGTGGAAAAATCCGTCGGGCGAAAGCAGCGATTCCTCTTCCCGTTCCGACACAATGGCCACTGCGCTGTCGCCCGGCCCCAGCCGACGATATTTGAGACCGTCCAGGCCGATCCGAAACCGCATTAGTTCCGCACGATTGATTTTGGGCAATTGGTAGGACGCGCAGTCCCCTGCGCGCCGATCTTTGTGGCCGGCCACGGCGGGCAACGAAGTGACCGCCCTGCCTTCAAGCAAGTCACGCACCTCGTTCTCATCCCATTCCACGCAACGTGGCTCGCGTTTCAGAATGTGCCGCCACGCCTCCGGTGTGGAGCCGTGTGGCAGGAACAGAAACGCCCACGATTCCGCCGCGGCGGTGTCGTCAAATTTGCGAAACGGCGGCGTGCAATATGTCGGTGACCGCTCCGTCGTGTCCGTCAAAACGTCAATGCCGAAGTGGTCGGCGAAGTAATTGTTTTTGTGGCCGGCGCGATAGACGGATTCCTCCAGCGCGACAAGTCCGGCCAGTTGCGCAAGCGCTTCTGGCGATTTCACGTTCGCGTGCAATTGCTCCAACGCGGCGAGAAACCGCGCGGGAACGAATGCTGAATCCACATTCGGGGGAGCACACGCGCCCTCGCGTGTCGCGGTGGACGCCTCGTCCGCCGCAACTGTCTGGCGCGGGGCGCGCCCGACCGCACCCGGGGCGGGTGCGCTCCCCGCTTCGCAAACCAATTCCCGCGCCACCATTTCCAAAACCATCAGCATCACGCAGAGTTGAATCGAAGTCGCCTGCATCCGCGTCGAGCCGGTAATCGCCATCGGGCCGGTCGTTAGATTGATTTTCTCGATGCGCGCGTCTTCGATGACTTCACGGCTGCGCCCGACATGCCGGCGAAGAATTTCGTCCGGATTGTTATACACGAAATAAACCTTTGCGCCCGCGTCCACGCCCTCCCACGCCGTGCCGATGACGAACGATGTCTCGCCCCCCTCGGTGATGGCGAAGACCATGTCGCCCGCGCGCACGCCGAGGTCGCGAAGCTGTTTGCGTCCAAAGGCGGTGAAATCCTCGAAGCCCTCGACCGATTTGATGAGCGCGTAATCGCCGCCGGCCATGACGCTGAACGTGCGGTTTTCAAAGTCTTCCGTCCGGGTTGAAGCAAACGCGCCCCTCGCCCTGTCCCTCTCCCCGCCAGGCGGGGAGAGGGTGGACGAAGTCCGGGTGAGGGGTTCGTTCCACCTCCGCCAGAAATCGCGCCAGACCGAATCCAGCAAAATGCTCAACCGGCCGGTTGCACCACAGCCGGTGAAAAAAATCCGTCCACCGGCTTTCAGGGAGCGCAAAACCGTATCCTTGATTTCCCCCGCCCTGCCGGATGCCACAAACTCGCGGAATTTTTTCACCACGTCGTCATCGACCTGGAATAGCAATTCCAGCGCGGCGGCGATGTCTTGCCTGGCGGCGGCGCTCAAGTTCGCCGTGACGGGATGCTCTGATTCCGTGATTAGCGCGCCGAGTTTGAACTGGCCGCTGATTTTCAGAAATATTTCGGAACGTCTTTGGGAATCCGCGCTCATCAGGTTTTGAGTAAATGAAATTGTCAACGCGCTGTCACGCCGATAGCTTGGTTCCAGCCTATGACGCCCAATCAACAAATGGCCACGTTGAACGCGGCGGTGTGCGAAGTCGCTTTCGACAATTTGACGCGCCAACTCTATGCCACGGACGCGTCGGTTTATCAAATCGAGCCGCTGGCCGTGGCGTTTCCCAGCAACGCGCACGAGGCCAGCTCCATCATCCAGGCGGCGGCGCACGCGGGCGCGCCGGTCACTCCGCGCGGCGCGGGAACGAGCCTTTCGGGCGGAGCCATCGGCAACGGCGTCGTCGTGGATCTCGCGCGCTACAACCGTCAAATCTGGGACTTCAACAAAGACCGCCGCACGGTCCGCGTAGGCGCCGGCGTCGTGCTGGACCAGTTGAATGAATTTCTTCGCCCGTTCAGATTTTGTTTCGGGCCGGACGTGGCGACGAGCTCGCGCGCGACCCTGGGCGGCATGATTGCCAACGATTCGTCCGGGGCCTACACACCGGTCTATGGCACGACGGGCATGCACGTGAACGAACTCGAAATCGTGCTCGCCGACGGCAAAGTGGTGAGGATTGGCCCCGGCCACGACACGTTGCCACGACAGCGTGATTTGGTTGAAAACATGGTTTCACTCAATTCACTCGCAATCGCCGGCGCCTTTCCGGAGGGCCTCTTGAAACGCTGGCCCGGCTACGCGCTGGCGCGGGCAGCGGACGAACCGGGCGATCTGATTCCAATTTTGTCCGGCAGTGAAGGCACGCTGGCGGGCATTATTTCCGCCGAACTCAAGATCGTTCCCCTGCCGGAGCAACGCGGCGTGGGGCTGCTGTTCTTTTCGTCCGTGGCCGAGGCGATGCGGGCGTCCACCGAACTGCTTGATTTGAAGCCCGCCGCCATCGAGCACGTTGACTGTCCGCTGTTCGACCAGACGCGCGGCCAGCGCGAGTTTCAGGCCGTGCGCGATTTGCTCGAACTCGACACCAAGCCGTGCGAGGCGATTTTGATTGTCGAATTTTTCGAGGATGTTCCCGAGCGGCTGGCGCAGTTGAAAAAACGCAAACTGGGTTTGCGCAATTTGATTTTGGAGACCCCGGATGAAGCCGCCCTCGTGTGGGCGATGCGCAAGGCCGGTTTGTCGCTGCTGACGGGCTGCCCGGGCAGCACCAAGCCCGTGGCGTTCGTCGAGGACGCGGCTGTGCGGCCGCGCGATTTGCCGGAATATGTCAACAGCCTGCAAAAACTGATGCGGCGGTTGGGGCTGCAGGCTTCGTATTACGGCCACGCGGCGGCGGGATTGCTGCACGTGCGCCCGATGCTGGATTTGCATCGCGCGGAGGGCTTGAAAAAATACCGGCAGATTGCCGACGAAGTAGCCGCGCTCGTGAAGCAGTTCAAGGGAACCTTGTCCGGCGAACATGGCGTCGGCATTGCGCGCACCGAGTATCTCCAAGGGCAGGTCGGCGAGGAGATCTACCAGCTCATGCGGCAAATCAAGCAGACCTTCGACCCGCACAATTTGTTCAACCCGGGAAAAATCATTTCGGACGGCCGCTATAAAATTGACGGCCACCTGCGCCTGGGCGCCGGCTATTCGCTGAAATTGCCGTTTAAGCCGGAGCTCGCGTTCGCGGACAAGGACAAGTCGTTTACCGCCAACCTGGAGCAATGCAACGGATGCGGCGGCTGCCTGAAGCTGACGCCGAGCATGTGTCCCACGTTCATGGCCACCGGCGAGGAGATCATGTCCACGCGCGGGCGCGCCAACGCAATTCGCGCCGCGCTGGAATTGCGCGGCATCAATGACGACCCGCTCCGTTCGGTCGAGCTTGAAACTGCGCTGAGCAACTGCCTGTCCTGCAAGGCCTGCACTGTGGAATGCCCGTCCAATGTGAACCTGACGTTGTTGAAGGCCGAATTGCAACACGCCCGCATCCGGCGCCACGGCTTGACCCTGCGCGAACGGCTGTTCAGTTCAGTGGATCAGTTGGGCCGGATGGGTTGCGCGATGCCACGCGTGACCAACGCGCTCCTGGGTCTCACCCCGTTGGGTTACCTGAGCAGCCGGCTTTTGGGCATCACCACCAGCCGGCCCCTGCCACAATTCGCGCCGGAGCGGTTTGATCACTGGTTCGCCGAACGCAAATCCCATGCCGGCAAGTTTCGCGGCCGGGTCATGCTTTGGGACGATACGTTCGTCCGCTATTACGAACCCCACGTCGGCATGGCCGCCATCAGGGTGCTCGAAGCCGCGGGCTTCGAAGTCGTGCTGCCGAAACTGCGCAAATGTTGCGGACGGCCCGCTTTCAGCCAGGGCAACCTCGACGAAGCCGCGCAATTGGGACGCCACAATCTCGCGCTGTTGCACGGCGAAAAAAGCAGCACGCCGATCATTTTTCTCGAACCGGCATGCTACTCGATGTTCGCTCAGGATTATCGCGAGATGAAGCTGCCGGACGCGGAGCGCGTCGCCGCCCGTTGCTTTTTATTCGAGCAATTCATTGAAAACACGCTGGACCGGGAACCCAACGCGCTGACTTTCAACGACAAACCCGAGCGCATGATGATTCATGTGCATTGCCACGCCAAAGCGCTGGCCGACACAGATTACATGTATCAGCTCGCCACCCGGCTGCCGCAGCGGACGGTGACGTTGCTCGAAGCGGGCTGCTGCGGCATGGCGGGCGCGTTCGGAATGTTGGAATCGAAATACCAACTCTCGGTGAAAGTCGCGGAGCCAATCATTCGCGTCATTCGGAGTCAGCCGTTCGGGACGGTTGTGGTGGCCTCGGGAACCAGTTGCCGCCAGCAAATCCAGCATCTCACTCACGTCCGGCTGCGGCATATGGCCGAGGTGCTGGCCGAGGCGCTGATCTGACCGGTGTTACGGGTAAATGTCCTTCAACGCCGCGGACAGTTCGGCGAATTGAAATTGGAAGCCGATCTCAAGAAAACGTCTCGGCGCGCAGCGGCGTCCGGTCAGCGCCAGGGAAGGTTCGGTTCCCATCAGCCTTGAACCGAACCGCACCGCCCATTCAGGCGCGGGCGGGCTCCACGGGCGGCGCAGCGCGCGCCGCAACTCCGCCATGAATTCCGCGTTGGTCACGGGATTCGGCGCGGTCGCGTTGAAGGTCCCGGCCAAATCATCGAGTTCAATCGCCGCGATGAACATCCGGTTCAGGTCCGCGAGGTGAATCCAACTGACGTATTGCCTCCCGTTGCCGGCCGCGCCCCCGAGAAACCATCGGGTCAATTTGCCGAGCACGGACAGTGCGCCGCCATCGCGCCCCAAGACGATTCCGATGCGCAGCAGCACCTGGCGTGTTTTGGGGACCGGCGCATGGTTGAAGGCATTTTCCCAGAGCTTGCAGGTTTCCGCCGCCTCACCCTCGCCGGGCGGCGTGCTTTCATCACACCAACGGTCATCGGTGTCACCGTAAAACGCGAGCGCCCCAGCCTGCACCCAGACGCGCGGCGGATGCTTGACGTGATAAATTGCCGCCACCACCGCGCGGACGGAGTTGACGCGCGACTCGTTGATTTCGCGTAGGTTTTCGGGCGTGTGCCGGCAATTCACACTGCGCCCGGCCAGGTTCACCACCGCCTCGGCGCCGTCCAGAAATTGAATCCATTCGCCGGGGTGCTCGCCGTCCCATTCCACTTCCCTGACGCCATCGATCCGCTCGCGCGGCGCGCGCGTCAACACGACCACTTCGTGATCGCACTTGAGCAATTCTGCGCCCAGCGCCCGACCCAGAAAGCCGCTGCCGCCCGCCAGCACGACACGTTTTTTGTTCATGGCGGCAACTTCAGTTTTGGCGCGTTTTCGGCGGTGAGTGGGTTCACCTCAAAACGCCCCCGTTCCAAATCTGCGAGCCAGCTTTCAATCAAACGGCACATGGAATCCAGATTCAAATGTTCGTGTTCACGCGGATATTTTTCGAAGTTGGCCTGTGCCAGCTTGAACAGGGCGGCGGCGGGGCGCAGATGATTTCTTTGCAAATGCACAAACGCGCCGGCAAGTTGGATCAGACCCTTGTAAAACGCGCCGTTCGGACCGTGTTTGTCCGTCAGCCAGAGGTGTTCGAGGACCTCGTGCGCCTCGTAAAAAAGCTGGTGGTTGAAGCAATGAAAATAGCCGACGTAGTGTTGGTCGAGCTGGTGTCCCTGGTGCTGTTCGACCAGCGCGGCGATGCGTTTGTGTTTGCGGCTCACGGCCTCAGGGTAAGGGCCGGGTGATGGGTGACAAGTGACAAGTGACACGAAAGCGGGCGCTACGGAAGGACTCCGGTCTTGTCACTCGTCACGCGTCCCCCGTCACGCTTCACATTGACAATTCCCCTGCCCTGCGACACCCTGCGCGCATGGCAAAACCTGCTTTGGGACGCGGCCTCGGTGCGTTGCTGGGCGGCAGTCCGGTTCTGACTCCAACTTCGCCCGCGCCCGCCGTTCAAACTCCCACTCCAGCCGCGCCCGCGCCCGACACGCGCGAACGCGTGCAGCGCGTGCCGCTCGACCGGATTCGTCCGTGTCCGCTTCAACCGCGCAAGGATTTTCCCGCCGAATCACTGCGCGAACTGGCCGATTCCATCCGCGAACAGGGCATCGTGCAGCCGCTCGTGGTGCGCGACCGCGACGGCTATTTTGAACTGATTGCGGGCGAACGCCGCTGGCGCGCCGCGCAACTGTTGCAACTGCCGGAAGTGCCCGTCATCGTCCGCCAGGCAAACGACCGCGCGGCGCTCGAACTGGCGCTCATCGAAAATCTCCAGCGCGAGAATCTCAATGCCATCGAGGAAGCACATGGCTACGCGCAGCTCGCCGAGCAATTCCAACTGACGCAGGAGGACATCGCCGCCAAGGTCGGCAAGGGCCGCGTCGCCGTGGCCAACGCGCTGCGATTGCTGAAATTGCCTGCAACCCTTCAGAATTTCATCCGGGACGGGAGGCTTTCGGTCGGCCACGCCAAGGTCATCCTCGGACTCGCGAGCGAGAGAGACCAACAGATCATCGCCGAGCGTGTCATCAAGCAGGGTTTGAATGTCCGCCAAACGGAGGGCCTGGTCGCCAAACTGCAAAAGCGCGGTTCGCGCCGCGCTCCGCCCAGGCCGGAATTGGTCGCCGCGGCCGCGGGCGATCCGCACATCGCGGATTTGGAGGCCCGGCTGCGCGAAGTCTTTGCCACCAAAGTGCAGCTTCACTACGAGCAAGGGAAAGGCTCGGTGGAGATTTCCTTCTTCAGCGACGAGGAACTTGAACGGATTTTGCAAGTCCTTGGCGTAAAGCCCGAATAGAATTGGCCGCAAAGAACGCAAAGGTCGCAAAGAAATTCAAATCGAACTGCTGGAAACATTTTTGTTCTCTGTGTTCTCTCGCGGCAAATAGAAAATGATTTTACCAGTGCTCAAATACGGCCATCCGGCGCTCCGGCAAAAAGGTGTGCGTGTCGAAACCATCACGCCGGAAATCAAGAAACTCATCGCCGACATGTTCGAGACGATGGAGGCGAAGCACGGCGTCGGCCTGGCGGCACAACAGGTCGGCCACGCGCTGCAACTCACGGTGATTGACGTGCGCGAGGCCAAAGACCGGCCGTCCTGGCTGGAATTGGACGGCAAACCCGCCGACGTGGACGACTTCATGCCGCTGGTACTGATCAATCCCGAAATCAAGCCAACGGGCGAGCCGGCCGCCGGCGGCGAGGGATGTTTGAGTTTTCCGGAAATTTTCGCGGAGATCACGCGGCCCGAATCAGTGACCGTGAAGGCATTGAACGGCAAGGGCAAACCGGTTGAATTTCGTTGCGCCGGCCTGCTCGCCCGCGTCGTGCAGCACGAGGCAGATCACTTGAACGGCATATTGTTCATTGACCGGATGGACCGCAAAACCAAGGAAGAACTCCGGCCGCAACTCGACGAACTGCAGGCGGCAACGAAGGCGGAACTGCAAGAGCCTCAATAAACCTTCCGCAAATTAGAGGGCAGAATGTTGAGTTCGCCGCGGTATTTGGCGACGGTGCGGCGAGCGATGGTGATGCCCTTGTCGCCGAGCATTTTGACGACTTCCTGGTCGGACAACGGCCTGGCGGCATCCTCGCTTTTGAAAATGTCGGCGATCATGTCCTTCACGCTGGTGTTGGAGACGCCGGCGCCGCTCGCGGTTTGCAGGCCGGCGGTGAAGAAGTATTTCATTTCAAAAACACCCTGCGGGGTCTGCATGTATTTGGCGGAAACGGCGCGGCTCACGGTCGTTTCATGCACGCCCACCACCTCAGCCACCTGTGCCATCGTCATCGGTTTCAGGTGCGCGACGCCCCTTTCCATGAACTCGCGCTGGCGTTTCACGATTTCCTTTCCGATGTTCAAAATTGTCTGCTGCCGCTGGTGCAAACTTTTGATGAGAAATTTCCCGGCGCGGATCTTTTCGCGGATGTAATTTCTGACTTCGGCGGAATTTCCACCCCGCGACATGAGGTCCTTGTAAATGTTGCTGATGCGCAGGTGGGGAATGTGCTCGTCGTTGGTCGTCACGGTGAAATCCTTGCCGACCCTTTGCACGAAAACCTCGGGCAGAACATACTGGTCGGTGTCCGGCAAAAAGGCGCGCCCCGGCCGCGGCTCCAGGCGCGCAATCCGGCCGAGCGCGTTTTGCACGTCCTCGATGGACCGGCCGGTGCCGCGCGCAATTTCCGGGATGCGCCGTTTGCCGAGCGCGTCCATGAAATCGTGCACGATGCGGCATTCGAGCGTGTCCTGCTGGCCGGAACGCTCGAGCTGCAGCAGCAAACACTCGCGCAAATTGGTGGCGCCGACGCCGGGCGGGTCAAACGTCTGAATCACCTTCAACACCGCGGAAATTTTTTCGACGGGCAGGTTCGTCGAGGCGGACAATTCCTCGACCGTGGTCTTGAGATAGCCGTAATCATCAATGTTGCCGATGATCAACTCGGCGATGCTGCGCTGATCCTCGGACAAATCGGTGTCGCGCAACTGATCCATGAGCGTTTGCGCCAGCGACGTTCCGGCCACGAGCGAGTCCAGCATGAACTGCCGCCGCTCCTCGTCCTCGGTGGATTGACGAATGGGAAGGTTCGTTTGCGAAAAATGATCGCGCCATTCCTGATCGAGCTGCACGAGCCGGTCGAACTCCGCCTGAAAATCATCCACCGGTGCATCCGCGCTCTTTTCCTGGGCGGCATCAAACGCCGCGTCTTCCGGAGATGCGGCAGCCTCGGCAGCCACGGTCGCGTCGCTGTCATCCACCCCAGTCTGGTCGGACGAATCCGTTTCCGGCGAGTCCACTTCTTCGAGCACGGGGTTTTGTTGCAGCTCCTGCTCGACGAGCGCCTTGAGTTCCAACGTCGGTGCCTGCAGCAACGCCAGTGATTGCTGGAGTTGCGGCGCCAGTATCAGCGATTGCGTCAATCGCTGAGAAAGTTGCAAGCCCTGAACCATTTCCGTTTAGAGCTTAACCCAAATTCAACCAATGACAAGCAAAACTTGGGTGATGCTCGGTTAGATTGTGAAAGAAAAGGCTTGATTTTATTGACTAAATTTGGGACAGCAATTTTTGGGCCTTTTTATTGGGAAATCCTCTCAAATTTGCTGTTGCCGTGCCTCTGTGCGAGATTCCCGCCGTGACAAATATCAATCGTAGTCAAGCAAATCGTTTTTCCAAAGCGGGTGGCAAACCAAGTCCCAAGAGTCTATCAGCAGCCAATGTAAAATCTCATTCGGTGACTTTGCGGGACATTGAAAATCGGCGCTCCGAATCCAGCGCAGCATTTTCTCGCCATAGTCCAACCTGTCAAAAAAATAGTGGGCGTTCTCATCGTTCATCGCCTTCAAGTTCCCTGTCTCAATCCATGCCCTACAACTTTCTGAAATGGCATCCCGAATCACAGGCTCTTTGGCTATCATGGCAGCGAGAGCAGCAGGATTCTGTTGCCGTAAAGTCACTAAGCGAGCTTTTGTGGCCCAAATCGAAGCCTGTCCCAAAATGGGTTCTAACCGTGCTAGGGCCGCGTCCAGAGGATTAAGTTTGCCGTTTGCCATAGCTATAAATGTTCCAAAAGTTCCTTTATTGTCCAGATGTGATTTGTGAGTCCAGCTGCTTGCGCGGGCGATTGTTTGGTTGTGTTGTGACGCCAGCAAAAATTCCAGTAGCAGACAAACAGGCCAACCGATAAACGCAGGTTTTCCAGTTTCTTGCTGTAACCGAGCGTCAGGCGTGTGAAGCGGCGATTGAAAATTCGCAGGTTCAAATTTTGCCGTTCAACGTGGCTTGTGCAAATCAAGTCCCTGTCAGGGTTGCCATAAACGGGCGTTCGCAGCGCCAAAATGCAAACAGGCGGTGAATAGCGGCGGTCAGGGAAAATGCTGGCCGCATATTTTTTGGACAGCATGCCGTAATCCACCCCCTCACGCCCAAAAACCCGATTCACCGCGCCCAGGCTGCCGCGATAGCCTTTGAAATTGTCGGTTGAAAGCTGAATCCGATTTGCAAGCCGCTGCTTCAAATCGCCTAAATGCTCGTTTGTGGTTTCGCGTGTCCGCTTGCCAGTGTTGTAGCTGATGATGAGTTTTGAATCACGGCAAAAACTCAAAAACGTGTATTGCTCGCCCCGCTCCTCATCGCCGGTTTTGTTCCGCTCCTGTTTGCAAAAGACGTAGCTGTAAATTTCGTCCGTTTGAACATCAGCGGTTTTGACGTTGCGGACAGTCGCATCGTGAAAGCTGGTGCAACGCTCGCCAACGGTTGTCAGGATGTTCAAGACGGTTTCTTGGTCAAGACCGCTTAAACGGCTTGTGGCGCGTATTCCCACGCCTTCACAGAGCAGTTTAACAACCTGCTCGACCTTGGCCGTCTCGACGCGCAAGCCGTCCAGCGGTTGTTTTTCGGAAAAAGTTTTGCCGCATCGCACGCAACGGAAGCGGCGAACGACGCGGTTTTTATTACGGAAATTGGCGAAGTATTTGGCTTCGCCGGAGCAGCAATGGCATTTCAACTTGCCTTTCTAGGCAAGGAAAGCTAACGTGAAGTCGTATCTGCGAAGATATGCGACCGGACGCGGCTCACCCTGCGTTTGGTTGCGCTCCGTAGCGGTGACACGCTGCGGAGCTTGATTTCGGTTGTAAATTTTGGGGATTAGGGTGTGGTATCTTACGCTTATGGGGCGTATTGGTAATGTTTTAGTAGGCTTGCGACCTGCCACACCCGTTCCCCGAAATTGTTCAAATTCATTCATTGCTTTTTGGGTCCGCTAAAAGCTCGGTGACTCCATCGCTTACAATCAATGTAACCTTTATCCAGTTACAAATGCGTGTGTATTCCGCGCTCGAAATTGCGAGTGGCGCAGCCAGTGTGACCATACGTTTTTTATCAGGACTCAAATAAAGCGTGTGTTGATCCGGTTTGCTGGTTTGATCGTTTGGCTTCAAATCCGCTGGGGCATCATCAAGATTAAACTCGTTTGGTATTTTTCCGCTAGCAATCCCGTCCAAAACTTTTTTGCCAGCCGAAACAAGCGCTTTACAGCGCAAGAATCCACCTGTGTCAATGGCTCCGATGAATTGAGCACTGCGAACAAAGCATCCGGCCAGAATGTTCTTTTTGCTAACCGGAATATCAGCCTCTGCGTGAATGATGTTTCCGATCATCTCGTTGCCCGGTAACTTTCCTCCGTCGAATTTTTGAACCAATAGGCCGAATGATTTGGGGAATGTGAGCATCTTCACGGCTGCGGATTCCTTGCCGTTTTCAACCGTAGGATAGAAATACTGCTTCGCAAGTTCTGTAAGAGAATAAGACCCACGACCATCAATCACGCCAAAAGATTTTGATGCCGCAACCCGTTGGAAAAAGCTTGGGCCAGTTTCCGCGTATTTTAGATGTTGAGCTAATAGGCTTCTCGAAACGGGTGCATTATTTCCACCCAAATCACGCACAGCCTCCGCCACCTTCACGGCTTCCGATAAGTCATAAACCGGATAGGCAGCCTCAGTTTTCAGCACTTCGTTCTGGTCTTTAGTTTTCATCTCGCAAACAATATAAACCTATTTCGTAGAACAGCGCAACAATAATCGTAGAATATGTTTCTTGCTATTCGTATCTGCCTGTATATCAATAGGATACAAATAGTAAGAAGTGCTCCGTATTGTTTGCTTGGGTGGTATTTCGTTCAACTAAGGGACATCCGCGTAGGTAAGCAACGGTCTCCCACATACGACTCGGAAGCCTATTCAGTTGACCGCACCGGCGTTTTGCGGGTTAATCGATTCACGATTTCCCGTGAAAAAGATAAAGCAAAGAAAGGGAATGGCGGCGTTGATGGCACTAGCGGCAGTTTTGCTATATATGGGTGGGTATGGCGTGTGGCTCGGCATAACGCATGTTGGTCCCGGTGTATGGGAATTTGGCGGCGATGAACCTGGAACAGGTGGGGGCTTGGGGGTGGACGAATACCAGGCTGTAATCCCGTCCAATCAATACAAGCGGGAGTGTTACGCGAGCGCGGCAATGTTCTTTTTCTTCGGTGGGGTAATTTTGTGGCAAGTCGTCAAAAAGTGGAAAGAACGGAACGAGTTGGAAAAATCGTGGGAACAGATGCTCTCAAATCCCGACAATATCCAAGAGATTCATAAACACCCTGAAAATTATCGGAATGATTTCAAGCAATGGATTAGGGAAAATCACCCCCACTTGGCGTTTTGGGAGTTGCCCCCGAACAGTTCAAATTGAAAACGACACCACCACGATCAACGTTTGCACAATCTAACCGAGCATTGCCAAAACTTGGCACGAAATTAGCTTTTGGCCATAATGAAAACTGAAAATCGGCTTTCCGCCCACTTTCGCTGGATTTTGTCGCCCGTCGGTAGCATCTTCTGAACATGAAGTTGATTCTTTCGACGCACAACGTAACGCTGACCAAGGCCATTGAAGATCATGTCCTGGACCGGCTGCAGAAGCTCGACCATTTCGACCAGCGCGCCGTTGACGCGCGCGTCACCCTCGAGCACGACCATACGCGCACCCCGGAGAAACAATTCAGTTGCTCCTTCCGGCTGGCGGTGCGCGGTCCTGACCTCTTTGCCGAGGACGTCGAAAGCGACTTGTATGCGGCAATTGACCGCGTCACCAAGAAAATCGAACAGCAAATTCGCAAGCGCCACAATAAATGGAAGGCGCGCAAACGCAAAGTTGCCGCGCGCAGCAAGCGCAAACGCCAGGAAGTCGCTGATTGATTGAATGTGACGCGTGACCGGCGACGGTTGACATGAGCCGTCCCCGCCATTTTCCCGTCACGCATCATCCGCCGCCGGTCACGTGCCCATGATACTTCGCGCCCGCGTTGTCGCGCCGGTTTCGCAGCCGCCGATTGAAAACGGCGCGGCCATCATTTTCCGAAACCGCATTCGCGCCGTCGGCGCGTGGCGGGATTTGAGGCCCCGCGCAACCGGGGAGACGGTTGATCTGGGCGAAGTCATTCTGCTGCCGGGACTCGTGAATGCGCATTGCCACCTCGATTACACCGACATGGCCGGGCTGCTGGCGCCGACGAAGACCTTCACCGATTGGATTCACCTCATGATCTCGGCCAAGGCGCAGTGGGGATACGCGGAATACGCACGATCCTGGCTGAACGGGGCGCGCATGCTGCTGCAAACGGGAACCACCACCGCGGCCGACATCGAAACCGTGCCCGATCTCCTGCCGGAGGTGTGGAACGCAACGCCGCTTCGCATTTTCTCGTTTCTCGAAATGACCGGCATTCGCGCCCGGCGCGAGCCGCGCGCCGTGCTGCGAGAGGCTGTCGAAAAAATCGAGTCGCTCACGCATCCGCGCTGCTGCGCCTCGCTCTCGCCCCATGCGCCCTACTCCACCCTGCCCGAACTGCTTCGTCTCAGCGCGCGCGCCGCGCGCAATAAACGGCTGCCCATCACCACCCACGTCGCCGAATCCGCCCAGGAATTCGAAATGTTCGTCCACGCGCGCGGCGCGATGCACGCCTGGCTGAAACAGAACGAACGCGACATGACCGATTGCGGCCTCGGTTCGCCGGTGGAACACCTGGCGCGAAATGGAATCCTCGCGAAAAATCTCCTGGCGGTGCATGCCAATTATCTGGGCCGAAGGGACGCCGCGCTGCTGGCCCGGCGGAACGTCAGCGTCGTTCATTGTCCGCGCAGCCATTTTTATTTCAAACACCACTCGTTTCCGCTCGGTAGACTGTTGAAGGCCGGGGTGAACGTTTGTCTCGGCACCGACAGCCTGGCCACGGTCTATAAGACGCGGCGCGAGGAGCCGGAATTGAGTTTGTTTGAAGAAATGCGCGTGCTGGCGGCCGGGCATCCGGGGCTTTCACCGAACAAAATCCTGCGAATGGCCACCGTCAACGGCGCCAAAGCCCTCGGCCTGGCCGGGCGTATCGGCGAACTTTCGAGAAACGCCTTCGCCGACCTGGTAGCCATTCCTTTCGCCGGGAAAAGGTCCGGGGCGGCCGAAGCCATCATCAATTTCTCCGAACATGTCCGCGCTTCAATGATTGACGGCCAATGGGCCACCGCGCCGGATTGATCCTAGAAAACGCAGTTCAACCACGGATGGACACAGATGGACTCGGATTCCAAGAACTTGCAGAAGGCGAGAGGCTCACCCGGAGGGTGAACGAAGCGCGCAACCCAAAATCCGTGTTTATCCGTGTTCATCCGTGGTTTATGACTTCTTCGTGCGATTCCAACTGCGGAATTTAGGTTGATATGCGATTTACGATTGACGCCACTGCCGCCTTTTTGCTCGTAAATCGTAAATCGTAAATCGTAAATTTGGCGCGTGAATTCATTCGACGCCGAATTAACCCAGCGCCTTGTTGCTTTGCACGAACAGAACCTGTTCCGCGAACTGCGCCGCGTGGATTCACCGCAAGGGCCGCACATCAAGATCGACGGCCAGGCGCTCCTCAATTTTTCTTCAAATGATTATCTCGGTCTTGCCAATGATCCGATTTTGAAGGAAGCGGCAATCAAGGCCGTCGAAAAATTCGGCGCGGGCGCGGGCGCGTCACGGCTCCTCTGCGGTTCGCTCGCCCCGTTTCACGAACTGGAGGAAGCGCTCGCTGATTTTAAAGAAACCGAGGCCGCACTGAGTTTTTCGTCCGGCTATGCCACGGCCATCGGCACGATTTGCGCCCTGCTCGGCCAGGACGACGTCGTCGTGCTCGACAAGCTGGTCCATGCCTGCATTGTTGACGCCGCACGGCTTTGCGGCGCAAAAATTCGCGTGTTTGCGCACAACGACGTCGATGACCTCGAAGAAAAACTAAAATGGGCGGAAAAAACCATCCAACCTCCAACCTCCGACATCCAACCTCATAAGCGCATTCTCATGGTGACTGAGAGTATTTTCAGCATGGACGGTGACGCCTCGCCGCTGCGCGAAATGGTTGCGCTCAAAGAAAAATACGGCGCCTGGCTGATGGTGGACGAGGCGCATGCGACCGGGGTTTGCGGCAAAAACGGGCGCGGTCTGGCGGAGGAACTGGGCGTGGGCCATCGCGTCGAAATTCAGATGGGCACGCTCGGCAAGGCGCTGGGCGCGAGCGGAGGATTTATTTGCGGCTCGCGCGTGTTGATTGATTTTCTCGTCAACCGCGCCCGCAGTTTCATCTTTTCCACCGCACCGGTCCCCGCCGCGGCCGCCGCGGCGACCGCCGCCGTTCGTTTTGTTCAATCCGCCGACGGCGAAGCCCGGCGAAAAACGCTTTGGACGAGAATCGGCGAACTTCAACCAGCTATCGGCAATCGGCAATCCAAAAATCCCGGTGCCATCATTCCCATATTGATCGGCGACGAAAAGAGAACCGTCCAAGCCGCCGCCGCCTTGCGCGAACAAGGGGTTTTTATTCCCGCCATCCGCTATCCCACCGTCGCCCGCGGCAGGGCGCGCCTGCGCGCGACGCTCACGGCGTCTCATACAACCGAAGATGTCAAACGGCTCGCAGCCGCCGTCAACGAACTTGTCACCCGTAAATCGTAAATCCAAAATCGAAATGCACCGTCTGGCCGAGCTTGATCACCGGCACGTCTGGCATCCGTTCACGCAGATGCGCGACTGGCTGCGGTGCGACCCGAAGGTCATCGTTTCCGGCCGGGGCGCGGTGTTGCGCGACGCCAACGGCCGAAAATATCTCGACGCCAATTCATCCATCTGGACCAATCTTCACGGCCACAACCATCCGCAAATCAACGCGGCGATTCGGCGGCAACTGGAAAAAATCGCCCACTCTTCCGCGTTGGGTCTGGCCAACGAACCGGCGTCGTTGCTGGCCAAACAATTGGTCGAAGCCGCCAATCCAAATCCTGGGAGGGACGGCATGTTGCCGTCCCAAAAGAAATCAGGGACGGCGACACGCCGTCCCTCCCTGAACAAAGTTTTTTTCTCCGACGACGGTTCGACCGCACTCGAAGTCGCGCTCAAGCTCGCGTATGAATTCACCCGCCGCTCCGGCCGGAGCAAAAGTCCGGCATTTCTCTCGCTCGAGGGCGCGTATCACGGCGACACTGTGGGCGCGGTGGCGCTCGGCCACATTGATTTATTCCACCAAAGCTATTCCGGGCTGCTCTTCAAAACCGACAAGGTCATGTCTCCGTATTGCTATCGCTGCCCGTTCAACCGCGCGAAACCGGAACGCGCCGACGCCCGCGAATACCGCAAATGCAACTGGGAATGTGTCCGGCAAGTTGAACACAAATTTTCCGCGCGGAAGAAACGGGGAAATTCATATGCGGCATTCGTATTCGAGCCGTTGATTCAAGGCGCGGCGGGCATGATCCCGCAGCCGGCAGGCTGGTTGAAACGCGCTGCCGAAATCGCGCGCGGCCATGGAGCTTTGCTAATCGCGGACGAAGTGTTGACGGGGTTTGGACGGACGGGACGTTCGGCGTTCCGCCTTCAGGCGGCAAAGTTGCGGGGCAAACCGCTTGAAGGCGGAACTCCAAACACATTCTTCGCCTGCCAGCACGAAGGCGTGCAGCCGGATTTCCTTTGCCTGGCCAAGGGAATGACCGGCGGTTACCTGCCGATGGCCGCAACGCTCACGACACAAACGGTCTTCGATGCCTTCCTTGGCCGATTCGATGAGTTCAAGACTTTTTTTCACGGCCACAGCTACACGGCCAATCAACTCGGCGCGGCAGCCTCGCTCGCCAGTCTGGAGATTTTGCAGAGCGCCGATTCCGCCCGCGTCCGCGCGCGCTTGCAAAAGGACCTGCACGATGAATTGCAGAATCTCTGGTCCCTGCCGAACGTCGGCGACGTCCGGCAGGCCGGTCTGATTGCCGGCGTCGAGCTGGTGAAAAACTGGCGGACGCGCCGGCCGTTCGATTTGCGCGAACGCGCGGGCATCCGCGTTTGTGAAGCGATGGCCAGGCGCGGCGTGCTGACACGGCCCGTGGGCAACGTGATTGTCCTGATGCCGCCGTTTTGCACGACGGCGGCGCAGTTGCGCAGGATGACGAACGCGCTGCGGGATTCTTCTTTCAACTTCGGCTCCATCGCTTGGGCCCAGATTTCGTAGCCGGGCTTTTCGGGATGCAGGTAGTCGTGCATCATGGCCGGTGAAATGCCGCCGTCGGCTTCGATCAATTTGGAACCGATGTCCAGGTAGAAAATCATCTTGCCGTCATCGAATTTTTCGAGCGCCTGATTCACCTGAAGGATTCTCCCGCGCTGCGGGCTGAACGTTTTGCCGCGGGGGAAAATGCCCATCAAAATTATTTTCGTCTCCGGCAGGCGGGTGCGTATTTGTTGAATGATGGCGGTGACGCCTTCAAGGATTTCGCCTTCGGTGTTGCCTCCCCGGTCGCCGGAGTTGTTCGTGCCGATCATGACGACGGCGACTTTGGGCTTGAGGCCGTCGAGCTGCCCCTGCTCGAAACGCCAGAGGACGTGCTCGGTGCGGTCGCCGCCGACGCCGAAGTTCAGGCACTTGCGGCCGCCGTAGAATTCCTTCCAAACGTTGCTGCCGCTGGTTTCCCAGCGCTCCGTGATCGAATCGCCGATGAACACGATGTCGCACTTCCCGGGATTTTCCCTGGCGCGTTGGAGCACCAGCGATTGGCGGTTGGTGACGCTGCCGGTGCGCGGAACAGGAATGATTGCCGTGTTGGCATGGAATTGTGTGACAACGGGCCCGTTCGTCGCAGCCGGCGCGCTGGTTTGCGCCGGCAACGTCTGGCCGAGAACGAAAGCAATGATTCCAAGGGCGAGCAAGCGGCGAATGGTTTTCATAAATTGGCGGCTCCGAGCCTGCCGGTTGAAAGCGGATTCGTCAACCCAACTTTACCGGCGGAGAACACATGAGTTGGTCGGTGATCGGTTTGCCCTGCTGAAACAAACGCGGCGAAACCGGCACGCTCGAATCCTATTTTTTTACCGCGCCGAGCGGCAGAACGATTTTACCGGCCAGTTCATTGAGCACCTGGGCGAGTCCCGCGTAAATGGCGGAGAAACCGCAGACAATGCCTTCGTAGCCGGTGAAGTGTTTGAACGACGCGCCCGCGCCAGTGTAGTCGCTGTAGGCCAACAGAAAGAAAAGAATCGTAAGCGACAGGAAAACGAATTGCAGAGCGCGATTCAATCGCAGCGTCCCGATGAACATGACCGCGGTGAACAGTCCCCAGATCGCAAGATAGGCGGCCATGGCTTTGTCATCAGGCGCGTTGGTCAACTGCACTTTCGGCAAAACAAGCAGAGTCACCAGCGAAAGCCAGAAGAAGCCGTAGGAAATGAACGCGGTGGCGGCAAAGGTGTTGCCTTTTTTCCATTCCATGATGCCCGCGATCACTTGCGCCGCGCCGCCGTAACAAATCCCCATCGCCAGAACCATGCTGTTGAGTTCATAAAAGCCGGCGTTGTGCAGGTTGAGCAGCACGGTGGTCATCCCGAAGCCGAGCAGCCCCAACGGGGCGGGATTGGCGGTGGTGTCTTTGATTTGAGTCATGTTGGGTTCAGTCATGTTCGGTTTCAGGTTGTCGTTTTGGTTTGGGCTGAAGAAACGATGACATTCCCCGCTTGACCCGGTCAAGCCTCATACGACGATGCCGGCAACCCGGAAATGCCAAAGTGACAACAAGAATTGTCCAGCGCATGAAACGAAATGGCCTTGGGCGGTTGTGCGGGTCATTGAGGATGGACTTTGATGGAACGCGCGCATTAAAAAACGAGTCCGGAATGCTGGCAAAACCCGCGTCGGCGACTGACGCCTCGAAACTCAACCCGAATTCCGAAGTTGGGGAGCACACCCGCCCCCGCCTTCGCCTCCGGCTTCGGCGCGGTCGCGTCGAAGCGAAGCGCAGACGGATCGGGTGTTGCTGGACGCGCCTCGCGTCCAGCCT
>JBEKEJ010000005.1:0-30327 GCA_050013895.1 Verrucomicrobiota bacterium
ATGGATTTTTTCGCGCAGCAGGACAAGACCCGCCGCAAAACAAAGCTGCTGGTGTTCTATTTCGCCGTCGCCGTCGCGGCGCTCATCGTTGCCGTGTATCTCGCCGTGCTGATCATCTTTGCCGGCGCGCAATCGCAAATCCATCGTTACGGCGAACAACCGCAGTTTGCCCTCTGGAACCCCCAATTGTTCCTTGGCGTCGCCGGCGGCGTGCTGGCGGTCGTTCTCATCGGCAGCAGTTACAAAACCATGGCGCTTTCCGCCGGCGGCAGCGTGGTTTCGGAAATGATGGGCGGACGCCTCGTCAAACCCAACACGACCGATCCTGATGAGCGCAAATTGCTTAACGTCGTCGAGGAAATGTCCATCGCCGCGGGCGTGCCCGTGCCTCAAGTCTATGTCATGGATGGGGAGGAGGGTATCAACGCCTTCGCCGCCGGCCACAAACCTGGCGACGCCACCGTCACCGTGACGCGCGGCTGCATGAAATTGCTTTCACGCGATGAATTACAGGGTGTCATCGGCCACGAATTCAGCCACATCTTGAACGGCGACATGCGGCTCAACCTGCGGCTCATGGGGATCATTTTTGGTATCCTTTGCCTGGCCATCATCGGACGCGTTCTACTGCAAACGTCGCGTGGCGGCGGGCGTGGGCGCGGACAAAATCCTCTGCCTATCCTTGGCCTCGTCCTGTTGTTGATCGGATACATCGGCGTGTTTTTCGGGCGCCTGATCCAGGCTGCCGTCAGCCGCCAGCGCGAATTCCTGGCTGACGCCTCGTCGGTCCAATTCACACGCAATCCGGGAGGCATCACCGGTGCGCTGAAGAAAATCGGCGGCCTGGGCGGAATGGGTTCGCGTCTCAGTCATGCGCACGCCGAGGAACTCTCTCACATGTTTTTCGGAAACGGCGTGAGCGAACCGTTCATCGGCCTGCTCGAAACCCACCCGCCGCTCACGCAACGCATTCGCGTCTTTGACCCGAGTTTCGACGGAACATTTCCGTCCGTGCGTTACGATGGGCGCGAGCGGCCGCCGGCAGAAGTCTCGACGTCGAAACGCCCGCCCATGCCGAACCTTTTTGGCACGATGCTGGGCGGCGCAATACTCGCTTCCGGTGACGCCGAAATGCCGCCGGTCATCAGATCGCATTCCGTCCTGCCCAATCTGGGCAATCCCACCCCGCTGCATCTCAAATACGCCGAACAATTGCGCGAGTCGCTGCCCGACAGCGTGAAAGCCGCCGCGCGCGAACCGCTGGACGCCGTCGCATTGGTTTATGCGATGCTTCTCAGTCCGGACGACGCGACCCGCGCCACGCAACTTGCCGAACTCGACAAGCGCATTGAACCGGCGATTCAACAAAAAGCCGCCGCGCTGTTCCCTGACGTTTGCAAAGCCGCCGCGCACGCACATCTGCCGATGGTCAACCTCGCCCTCGGCACGCTCCGGCATTTGACCGCGGAGCAGTTCGACCAATTCTCACAGACGCTTCAATGGCTGGTCGAAAGCGACGGTAAAATCGAATTGTTTGAATTTGTTCTTCAAAAAATCATTCTTCATCATCTCTCACCGCAGTTCGGCAAGGTGCGTCCGCCGCCGACCCAGTATTACACGCTCAAACCGCTCGTGCCGGATTGCGCCGTTGTGTTGTCCGCCCTGGCGAACGTCGGCAGCAGTGATTCCGCTGAAGTCCAAAAAGCGTTCGAGCAAGGCGCGCCGTTCTTGCGCGCGCCCGATGGCGACTGGGGATTGCTGCCGCGCGAACAATGCGGTGTGGAGCAGATAGACGCCGCGCTCAACCGGCTTGCGCAGGCCGTGCCGATCATCAAAAGGAATCTGCTGGAGGCCTGCATTCACACGGTCGGCGCTGACGGAGTGATTCAGGAAGGCGAAGCCGAATTGCTCCGCGCCATCGCCGACACATTGGATTGTCCGATGCCGCCGTTTGTCCAAACGGACGCATCTTGAAACCGGCGCGGAACGCCGCCTTCAGGCGGCAGCAATCACGGGTCAACAAAAGCGGGCGGCGTGAACGCAGCGTACCTGAATCTCATCTATTCACGCACAACCGCCCTTAACTGCGCCTTGAATGCTTCCACGATTTTTGCGTGGGTGGCATTCACTTCGGCGTCGGTCAACGTCTTGTCTGCGGCGCGATAGGTGAAGGCATAAGCCAGGCTCTTTTGTCCCTCCGGCACGTTCTTGCCGCGAAACACGTCGAATAATTCGACGCTTTCGAGATTAGCGGGTTTGGCCCGCTTGACCGCTTGCAAAACAGCTTCGTGGGTTGTGGTTTCCGGCACCATCATGGCCACGTCACGGCGTATCGCGGGGAATTGCGGCAACGGCTTGAATGACTTCGCCGGATTGCGCCGCGCCAGCTGCAAATCCAGGTTCAATTCCGCCAGCAACACCGCGTCGCGCAAATCGTATTTCTTCGCCAGCACCGGTGATAATTGGCCGAGTTCGCCGATGGGATTCTTGCCCTGCGAAATCACGGCGGATTCGAGGAACAACGCCGTGCTTTCGGCCCGGCGGTTGAAGGTCACCCCGCGTAAACCGAATTGATCAAGGAATTCTTCAAGCAGGCCTTTCAAATCGTGGATGTCGAATTTCGCATCGCGTTCTTCACCGCTCCAGAATAATGGATGGCGCTGGCCGGTGAGCGCGATGGCCACGCGGCGCTCTTCCTGGCTGGGACAGCGCGCTGCGCTGTCCGGACGCCGCCGCGCGGCGTCCGAACCTTGTGCGAACACCCGCCCAATCTCAAACAGCGCCACGTCGTAATTCTTCCGGCTGACATTGTGCCGCAACGAGTGAACCATTCCCGGCAACAACGATGGCCGCAACACGTCCATGTCCGAACTCAGTGGATTCGCCAGCATCACAGATTCCGCACTCCGCATTCCGAAATCCGCACTTGAAATTAGCGTCTGCCCCTGCGCCTCGTTCAATCCCAATCCGCTCAAGATTCTTCGCGCCTCGGCAATCTGGTTGTGGACGCAATCAAACGCGTTTGCGCCAATCGCCCCGCGAGGCGGTGTGGCTGGGATCTTGTCCACGCCGTGCAAGCGGGCGATTTCCTCAATCAAA
The DNA here is from genome assembly GCA_050013895.1 of Verrucomicrobiota bacterium. Taxonomy (GTDB): domain Bacteria; phylum Verrucomicrobiota; class Verrucomicrobiia; order Limisphaerales; family UBA11358; genus UBA11358. The sequence continues at coordinate 3,100 of JBEKEJ010000005.1, forward strand.
TCCACCTCACGTTTTAGGTCCACGCGGAAGGTCGGAATTTGAAATGTCACCGGCTCCGGCGGGCCGTCCGCTCCCACCGGACGCGCCTTGCGATTCGCCGCCTTCAAACCGAGCTGACCGAGATAAAATTCGCATTCCTCCGGTTTCAAGGCGATGCCGAGCAGCTCGGTGACCTTGTGATGGCGCAGTGTCACTTGCTTCGGCTCTACCGGTTTCGGATATGCGTCCACGACACCGTCGGCTAACTGGCCACCGGCGGTTTCCAAAATCAATTGCGCCGCGCGCTGGCTGGCCCAATCGCAAATGCCGATGTCCGCGCCGCGCTCAAAGCGGTAGCTGGACTCACTGCGGAGGCCGAGCGCCTTGCTGGTGCGACGGATGTTCGTCGGCGAAAAATAGGCGCTTTCGATGAGCACATCCGCCGTCGAGTCGTTGATTTCCGTGTTCTGGCCGCCCATGACGCCGGCAAGGGCGATGCCCTTTTGTTCGTCGGCAATCAAAAGCATTTCGCGCGTGAGCGTGCGTTCGACATTGTCGAGTGTTTTAAATTTTTCGGCTGCGTTGGCGCGACGGATGATGATGGCTGGCTTGCCATCCTTGCCTTTGGCGATGAGATGATAATCGAACGCGTGCAATGGGTGGCCGGTTTCCATCAGCACGTAATTCGTCACGTCCACGACGTTGTTGATTGAGCGGATACCGACTTTTTCCAGCGTCGAGCGCAGCCAGTCCGGGCTGGGACCGATCTTCACGCCCTTGACGACGCGAGCGGTGTAACGCGGGCAAAGTTCGGCGTCCTCGATTCTCACCGAAACCAAATCTTCTGTTCTGACCTCTGACTTCTGACTTCTGACCTCCGGCATCTTCAGCCTGTTCCCGATCGCCGCCGCGATTTCGCGGGCGATGCCGATGACGCTGTTCCAATCCGGCCGGTTCGGCGTGATTTCCAGATCGTAAACCACATCGCCGCCGCTCCGGCCGAGATATTCGGCGAATGGTTTCCCCACGGGCGCGTCCGCCGGCAAAATGAGCAGGCCTTCCACCTTGTCGGGCAGGCCGAGTTCCTGCGGCGAACACATCATGCCGTGGCTGGTGATGCCGAAGACCTTCCGTTCCCTGATGACGAACGGTTCCTTCTCGCCCGGCTTCAGCGGCAACGCAAAATTCGGCAGGATGAGCGGCACCTTGTCGCCGGCCTTGTGGTTCTGCGCGCCACAGATGATGATGCGCTCGCTTTTGCCGTCGTTGACTTTGCAGACGGAGAGCTTGTCCGTGCCGGGCACGGGATCGCGCGTGAGGATTTGGGCGACGACAATGCCTTCGAATTCGCCGCCGATCCTGTGGATGCTTTCGGCTTCGAGGCCGAGCATGGTGAGACGCTCGGCCAGTTGTTCGGGCGACCAGTCGAAATCAACGTATTGCTTGAGCCAGTTGAGCGTAACTTTCATGAAAAAATTAAATCTTCTCGCGCAAACGGAATTTGAAAAGCTCGTCCAAAAATTCGATCCGTTTCAACTTGTTTCTCAAGATTGCCAACAAATCAAAAACTTGATCAATGTCCCTTTCGGTTTTGAGTTGCTTCTGGACGGCAGGAGTAAGAACGCTGGGAAGAAAGATGGTGTGACATCGTGGATTTTCGAGTTTGGCCTTGGTGAAAGATTTCTTTGTTTCACCAAGTCTGGTTTGCGCCCCAGCCTTGTCAGCGCTGCCTTTGATCTCAATTACGCAAATCAATTCTCCAGCTTTGCTCCGACATTCAACATCTGGCTCTGAACCAAAGCAAATTCTCATGCCGCTCTTCAGGACGAGATAATTACCTTCTTCAGCTGCTTGTTCGGTCTTGTGCCGATCAACCAAGTTATTCTGTTCGACGAACTCTGCGACGACCTGTTGCAATTCCTGGGCTGCTAGTTGGCCGATATTGTTCACCCATGTCCCTTGCCACTCGCTGCCGGCTTCAGCGTAAATCGTCCGAATGAGCGATTCACGGTTGGCAGTCGCTGTTCTTGCAATGGCGTTTGAGCAAAAGCGATTCAACAAACGGCAGAGTTTCAACCGCAACTCTTCTGGCGATTTGACAGCCCTTTTGCTCAAACCAAGCTGCTGTTTAATTTGACCAAGCCCTTTGTTGGGAAGACATCCGAGGAGGCGATAATACTCAAACAGCTCTGGCTTTTTCTGGAGGACTTCCGGGTGTGCAAACACTTCGCCGGGCGTGAAGCCAAGCCGTTCGCACGCGACCCTTGCCCGCCGGGAAATGTTAAGAAGCTTACAATCCCACTTCAACGCCTGCCAAGCGGCATTCCGTGCTTCTTTTTGCCAGCGCGCAAATTTTGCGTCTCGTGAAAATTTCCAAAACAACGCCGAACGTTGAAGATAACGCTCGATGAGTTCAGTTTGAAAGTGGTCAGGCATATTTCTTCCAGAATACGATTGTTTCCCTCACTGGTCTGCGGCCATAAATTGCCATTTGTTGAGAGCTATTGCCTTTATAGCGCGTCACCCAAATTGATTCTGTCGTCAGTCCGTGACGTTTGGCTAGTTCGCAAAGCATCAAGTCGGTTGGGACACTTTCGCCATTAAACTGTGCATTTGCAACGACCAAGGCGACTTGCCCACCGGGTTTCAGATAAACTGACATATTACGAATCACCAGATTCATATCCTCAAAGTAGCCCTGAATCATCACAGGTAACCGCTCGTTGTTTAACGGTTTGCTTCGAACTTCACGCAAAATCTCGTCGAGCGCGGGCAAATGAATTTCTTTCCCTTCGTGCTCGCGGCTCTCAACATGCGAGCGTAACAAGCTGTGGCGGACACCCACCATGTCTTTATGAGATTTGACGGTTATCAAACACAACTCCAAAGCATAAGTCCGCGAGTAGTCGTAGCGGTTCAAGTACGGCGGCGACGTGATAATTGCAGATATATTACCATTGTAGCGCCGCGGCAAACACATCTCGCGGGCATCCCCTTTTGTCACCAAAGTTTTCGCCTTGCCCATAGGGCCGAATATTCGGATCTCGGACAAGTCGTGGATCATCTTCGTCAACATTTCTCGCAGGGCATCGCGTACGGGCGGAATATTTTTTTCAACCAAACGGAGAAATTGACCATCCTTTGAAGTGCTGCTGACGCTTTCGAGAATACTAAGCAATCCCAATAGCAGAAAATCACGGACTGGTTCCGGATAGGTTTCTATCTCCTCTTTGAAAAAGAGCAGTTCCCTTTGCATTTGCTTGGTAAAAGCAAGATTGATAATTCGCACGTCAGGAAAAACTGTTTTGGGATTGCGAAAAGGAGTCGCCATCAGCTTCTGAACCGTTTTGAGAAGCACCTCAATGTCCGGCCAATCGACAAGCTTCGCTTGAGCCACGAAAACTGAAGTGGGAAGCATATCTATCCCGACGCCATTAATTCCAAACTCTTTTCCAGCAAGCAGGGTCGTTCCGCAACCTACGAACGGATCAAAAACGGTTTCACCTCGTTGCACTGCCAATTCCTTAAACAACCTGACGACCAGTTCTCGTGAGAACCCTTCTTTATATTTGAACCAATTGTAGAGGGGCAACTTTTTATTTGGCACGTAAGTCACTAATTGCCGCCAGTCCAGGCGATGTTCGATTAACTCTCTGTATTTGGTTTCAAGTTTTGAGCGTTCTTGTTGGGAAGGGCTGTCGAAGTCGATGGGAAGCAGAGCGACTTTCTTTCGTGCCGGAATTACCGGCAAATCAATCAGGGTTGTTTGCACCTCATCCTTTAGAACTGCGATTATCGGTTCTTTGGACTTTCGCTTTTTAAGAACGCTTTTCATTTTTCTGACCGCCTTTGTTCATTCGTTTTCGATATCACTCCTAACCGAGCTTTCGTCGGCCTTGCGTCTGAAGAACCGCTTCCCATTTGTCATCCTCGCGCATTTTTCTCAAATCTTCCTGCGTCATAAAATTTGGCAACGAACCACGCAGCCGTTCGCTCAATGCTTTTAATCGCCTTAGCCGCTCCGGGCTTTTGTCAATCACCGGGCGTTTGACATGTTTGGATTTATTTTTCACGGCTCGCAAAATTAAAACTGTTTCAAAAACCGCACGTCATTTTCGTAGAAGAGGCGGATGTCGTTGATGCCGTAGCGGATCATGGCGATGCGTTCGATGCCGAAGCCGAACGCCCAGCCGGTCCAGACTTCGGGGTCGTAGCCGACATTTTCAAACACCGCCGGATGCACCATGCCGCACCCGGCAATTTCCAGCCACTCCTTGCCCAGCTTCTTCACGAGCGCATTGCTGAAATCAATCTCGAAGCTCGGCTCGGTGTAGCTGAAATAGTGCGGACGAAACCGGATCCTGGTCTCCTCGCCGAGCAGTTCCTTGAAAACAAATTCGACCGTGCCTTTCAAATCGCCGACGGTGACATTCTTGTCCACGTAAAGCCCTTCGATCTGCTGGAAGGTCGGGTTGTGTGTGGCGTCGGCATTGTCACGGCGATAAACGCGGCCCGGCACGATGATGCGCACCGGCGGCGGCTGCGATTTCATCACGCGGATTTGGACGGATGAGGTATGGGTGCGCAAAAGCAAGGGTTTGCCTTCACGACCCTCACCCGGCGCTGTCGCGCCACCCTCTCCCGCTTCCGCGGGCGAGGGACACCGACCCTCTCCCCCAGGAGAGGGAGAAGCATTCGGCGCGGTATTGGCGAGATAGAATGTGTCCTGGGTGTCGCGGGCGGGATGGTCGGCGGGGGTGTTGAGTGCGTCAAAACAATGGTATTCGTCCTCGATCTCCGGGCCATCGGCGACCACAAAACCGATTTTGCGGAAGCTGCGGACGATGTCCTCAGTCACCTGGGTGAGCGGATGGAGTTTGCCGAGCGCGCGGCGGGGTCGGGAGCGGCTTTCAGGTCGGCCAACGCTGTTTGTTTCAGCGGCTCAATTTCGTCAAGGAATCCGGCCATAAATTGTCAAAAAGATTAGCCGCAAAAGGACGCAAAAGACACAAAGAAAAATTTCGAAAAACTACATTCAACATCGAACCTCCAACGCCCAACATCCAATAGCGCGTCAAAACATTGGATGTTCGATGCTGGGCGTTGGATGTCTCGATTTGAAAAGCGAAACGGACGGCCATCGCCGGCCGCCCGCTTGAAACCGAAAATTCTGGACTTTTACGCCTTTGCCAACGCGGCGCCGGGCTTGGCCTTGAGCGCGTTCTTGGCAACGACGATCAATTCATTAAAGGCAGCCGCATCCGTTGCAGCGATGTCGGCCAGCACTTTGCGGTCGAGGGCGCATTTGGCGGCCTTCAAGCCTTCCATGAACCGGCTGTAAGTGAGGCCGGCGGCGCGGGCCGCGGCGTTGATGCGGATTTGCCAGAGATAACGGAACGTGCGCTTTTTGCGCCGGCGATCGCGGTAGGCGTATTGGCGGCCGTGGTCAACGGCGTCGGAAGCGTAGCGGTAGAGTTTCGAACGGCGCATCCGGTAGCCCTTGGCGGCGCGGATCATCCGGGTGCGGCGTTTGCGGGAAGCTGGGGCGTTGGTAACGCGCATGAATGGTTGAGAGTTGAGGGTTGAAAGTTGAGGGCCTTAGTGGCTGAACGGCAGGCTTTGCGTGATGCGATAAACGTCGGTGGCGTCCACCGTGGTGGTTCCGCGCAGGGAACGGCGGCGTTTGGGGTTCTTGCTCTGGGCCAGGTGGCGCCGACCGGCGCAGGCGCGCAGGACTTTTCCACCGGCTGTAATCTTAAAGCGCTTGGCCGCGGATTTCTTGGTCTTGATGCCTTTGGGACGTCGCATAAATCAAATCAATTGCAAAAGAGTGCGGAATATAGATGGCCATAAACGCGGAAGCAAGCGCGAATTTTTGAATTTTTGTCCCTCCAACTCCTTGCCATTGCCCGAAACCCAACCTATTTTCGGCCCGATGAAATATCGTCGTTTTGGGCGGACGGGGCTGGCGCTGCCGGTGATTTCCTGCGGCGGGATGCGGTATCAATTCAAGTGGCAGGACGTGGACCCGAAGGAAATCCCGGTTGACAACCAGAAGAACCTCGAAGCCACCATCCGCCGGGCGTTGGAACTGGGCATCAACCACATTGAGACCGCCCGCAGCTACGGCACCTCCGAAATGCAGCTCGGCAGCGTCCTGCCCCAATTGCCGCGCGACAAGATCATCGTCCAGACCAAGGTGGAGCCAAAGGCGACCACCCGGGAATTTCTCCAAACTTTCGAGACTTCGATGAAATATCTAAAGCTCGACCACGTGGATTTGTTTTCCCTGCACGGCATCAACAACCGCGAGTTGCTGGACTGGTCGTTGAAAAAAAACGGCTGTCTGGCCGTCGCGCGCCGGTTGCAGAAAGAGGGCCGGGTGCGGTTTATCGGATTTTCCACGCATGCGACGACCGACATCATCCTCGAAGCGGTGAACACCGGTGAATTCGATTACTGCAACGTCCACTGGTATTTCGTGAACGATTTGAACTGGCCGGCGGTTGAAGCGGCGCACCGGCTCGACATGGGCGTGTTCATCATCAGCCCGAACGACAAGGGCGGCAAACTTTACGAGCCGCCCCCAAAACTGGTCGAGCTTTGCGCGCCGCTGACGCCGATGGAATTCAACGACCTTTACTGCCTCGCGCGCAGGGAAGTCCACACCTTGAGTTGCGGCGCCAGCAAGCCGGGCGATTTTGACGGGCACGTTCGCGCGCTGCGGTTTTACGAGCAAATCCCGGAGACCATTGCGCCGGTTGAAAAACGGTTGCGCGCGGAGATGGAGCGCGTGCTCGGCGCAGACTGGTGCGTGCGGTGGTTTGAAGGCCTGCCGAATTACACGGACGTGCCCGGTGAAATCAACATCTCCGAAATCGTGCGGCTGTGGACTTACGCGAAATCACTGGATCTCGTGGCCTGGGGCAAGATGCGCTACAACCTGCTGGGTCAGGCCGAACACTGGTTTCCTGGCCAGAACGCGGCGAAGGTGCGCGAACTGGATTTGCGAAATGCGTTGCAGCACAGCCCGTTCGCCGGGCGTCTCCCGGGAATTCTGGAGGACGCGCACCGGATGTTGTTTGAGCAACCGGTACAGCGCCTCAGTGCGGGTTGAGATCGAGAGCCGGGCCGTTGGTGGAATTCAACAACGTTGTTATGGGCGCCACCTCGTCCGGTTGGGTCAGGTCAATCGGCGTGCCGGCGTTAAGCTGTTTGAGAACGGCATCGGTCAAATCATCACCGCTGCTATAAACGACCGAGTCCGTCGCCGTGGAATTGACGACCAGCGTGTAACCGCCGGCCTTGGCCTTGTCGCCAACGATCTTGTGGATTTCGTTGACGAGGTTGGCGGTCATCCGTTGCCTCTGGTCAAGCAACTGGGATTGAGCTCGACGGTTGTCCTGGTCAATGTTGGCTTTGGCAGCATTGATTGCCTTCAGTTTGTCGGCAGCGGTTTGCCTGCGTTTTGCGCGTTCTTCGGCAGAAAGGGCCGGGTCGTTGGCCTGATCCAAAAGCTGATTGTAATCCGCCTGGGCCTTATCCAAATCGCTGACCTCAGCCTTGATTTCCTTCTGGAGATCGGCGGCGCGCTTGTTGAGCACCACCTCGGCCTGCTTGGTTTTCCAATAATCATTGAAAAGCTTTCCCATGTCCACGGTGGCGATCTTGGATTGCGCCGGCGCCGAAACGCTCAAAACGGCCAGCAGCAAGGTTGTCAAAATGGTTGTTCGCAACATTTTCATGGGAATAGAAAAACAGAATTTGCGGACGACGCCAACTGAAAACTGACGGTTAAACACGGGCGGCCGTCACGGTTGTTTCAAGATATAAAACAGTTGCGGCACGCTGGTTTGCATGGCATTGGTAAACATGAAGCCGCCGAAGTTGTCAAATTGATTGGTCGCAATGGGCGTCCATGAATCCAGCGGTGTCAGAAGATTGGTTGAGGTCAGCACGTAATAGGTGCCGCCGTTCGTGCCGCCGGCGCCGCTCAATATAAAACTCCCGTCACCGGTCGCAACGATGTTTGCGAAGCTGAACTGAGCAACCGTCAGGACCGCGTTGGAACTGGTAACCGACCCGGCAATGTTCGTGACGATGACCGTGTAGACGCCGCTGTTGGCCGGTTGGGCGCTGGCGATGGTCAGCACATTGCTGGTTGAGCCGCTGATCTGGCCCTCATCCACCAGGTTTGTACCGTCCACCTGCCATTGGTAGCTCAACGGCATTATCCCCACGGCGGCGACCACAAAGGTCGCGGTCGCTCCCACTGCCATCGCCTGGTTCGTTGGTTGCAGCACGATCAGCGGCGAGGCTGCGACCGTCAGGATGGCATTGGAACTGATCACCGACCCGCCATTGTTCGTGACGGTGACCGTGTAGATGCCACCGTTGGTTGGTTGCGCGCCGCTGATGGTCAGCACATTGCTGATTGAGCCACTGATCTGAGCCCCGTCCACCAGGTTCGTCCCGTCCACCTGCCACTGGTAACTCAACGGCGTCGTCCCGGTAGCGGTGACCACAAAGGTCACATTGGATGTCGCCGTCACCGTCTGGTTCGTCGGCTGCACGATAATCGCCGGCGGGATATTGGTCACCGTCAGGACGGCATTGGAACTGGTCACCGATCCGGCGGTGTTCGTGACGATGACCGTGTAGGTGCCGCTGTTGGTCGTCTGCGCATTGCTGATGGTCAGCGTCTTGGCGGTTGCGCCGCTGATGTTCCCTCCATTCACCAGGTTCGCCCCGCCCACCTGCCACTGGAAACTCAACGGCACTTTGCCGACGGCGGCGACGACAAAGGTCGCTGTTGTGCCCACCGCCATCGACTGGTTCGTTGGTTGCACGGTGATTACCGGCGAGATTGCCACCGTCAGGACGACGACAGAACTGGTCACTGCCCCTCCGGCATTGGTCACAATGACCGAATAACTCCCGCCATTGGTCGCCTGCGCATTGGTGATGGTCAGATTAGTGGAGGTGGCGCCGCTGATTTTACCTCCATTCGAAAGGTTCACCCAATCTGCCAGGTCGTTTGTCTTGAATTGCCACTGGTAACTCAACGGCACCGTTCCGGTGGCGGTGACCGCAAAGGTTACATTGGATGTCACCGTCACCGCCTGGTTTGTCGGCTGCAGAGTGATGGTTGGCGGGATATTCGTCACCAGCAATACCGCGTTGGAGCTGGTCACCGACCCGGCAATGTTCGTGACGGTGACCGAGTAAATGCCGCTGTTGGTCGTCTGCGCATTGGTGATGGTCAGCATGCTGGTGGTCGCCCCAAGGACATGGACGCCATTGACCAGATTCGATCCATTGAACTGCCAGTGATAACTCAAAGGCACCTGCCCAATCGCGGTAACCGAGAAGATCGCAGTGGCTCCCACTGCCATTGCCTGGTTGGTGGTTGGTTGCACGGTGATTACCGGCGACACCAGGGTCGTCAAGACTGCAACGGAACTGGTCACCGAGCCGCCGTAGTTGGTTACGATGACCGAATAATTCCCGCTGTCGTTCGTCCGCACGTTGCTGATGGTCAGGATGGCATTGGTGACGCCACTGAGGTTGCCTCCATTCACCAGGTTCACCCCGTTTGTCTGCCACTGGTACCTCAACGGCGCGGTCCCGGTGGCGCTGACGACCAGGGTGGCGGTGGTTCCCACCCCGACCGTCTGGTTGGTTGGTTGCACGGTGATCGCGGGCGGGATGTTCGTTACCAGCAGAACCGCGTTGGAACTCGTCACCGATCCGACCACGTTCGTGACGACGACCATGTAATTTCCGCTGTCGTTTGTCTGCGCGTTGCTGATAACCAGGGCGGCATTGGTGGCGCCGCTGATGCGCCCCCCGTTTACCAGGTTCGTCCCGTTGAACTGCCAGTGGTATCGTAACGGCACTTGCCCGACGGCAGTGACCGACAGGATTGCCGTGGCGCCCACCGCCATCGCCTGGTCGGTTGGCTGCACGGTGATCACCGGCGCTGACAGCACCGTCAGGACGGCATTGGAACTGATCACCGACCCGTCAACGTTCGTGACGGCGACCAGATAGGTGCCTGCGTTGGCGAGTTGCACGTTGGTGATGGTCAGGGTCGCGTTGGTAACGCCGGTGATTCGAACCCCGTCTTGGATTCCATTTGTCAGAGGTGATCCGTTGAAATACCATTGGTAAATCAGCGGCGGTGTCCCGGTGGCAGTAACAGAAAAAGTCGCCGTTGCGCCCACGCCGACCAACTGGTTTGTCGGCGGTTGCACCGTGATGACCACCGGGACGTTGGTTATCCGCAGAGTCGCAATGGTGCTCGTCACCGCGCCACCGAAATTGGTCACAATGATCCAGTAGTGTCCGCTGTCGTTTGTCTGTGCGTCAGTGATAGTGAGCGCAACATTCGTGGCGCCGCTGATACGCCCGCCATTCACCAGATTCGTGCCTCCCGCATAAAGCAGATTCGTGTCGAGAGAATTCGTATACTGCCATTGAAAGAAGAACGGCTGAACTGAAGTTCCGTTGATGCTGAACGAAATCGTTGAACCCGCCGCGTTGGTCTGGTTTATCGGTTCTTGATTTGTGAAGATATTCGGCGGCGGTACGACTAACATTATTGCGGCCAGAAAGGCGTCGTTCGTACCATTGAGAGAGCCTTGGAAAGGACTGGACCTCTCTGAATAAAATACAGGAAAATTGGCTGAGAGTGTCTGGCCCACCACATAGGCATTATTCGTATCGGCCGCGATCCCATAGCCGACATCATTGGCCGAACCACCGAGATAGGCCGAATAAAGCACACCGGAGAAATCGTTGCTGAACGCAACCACAAACGCGTCATTGCCGCCTGCGTTGGTCCCGTGTGTGAGGCCCGGCACATTGATGGCCGGGAAATTCGTCGACGAGGTCGAACCCGTCACATACACATTGCCCGAGGGGTCCAGCGCCACGCCATAACCGATGTCTATGTTGCGGTTGGTGCCGCCAAAGACCGTGGAAGATTCAATACTCGCGTTGGTGCCGTTCCAAATGATCTTTGTCAGAAAGGCGTTGGTAGTTATGTTGAAACCGGATGTCAGGTTGTTGATTAGTCCGTTTCGCAGATCGGCCATTGCGACGGAATTGGGGAAATTAGTTGAAACCGTCCACCCGGTCACATAAGCAGCCCCATTGGTATCAGCCGCGATGGCAAAAGCCTGGTCATTGTTCGTTCCACCGAGGAAGGTGGAGTAAAGCAGCCCGGCGAAAGACGGGTTGAACCTGGCGACAAAGGCGTCGTAGCCGGGAGTATGATTTGTAGCGCCGTTGAGCAAAGAGCCGTTGACAAGGTTGGTAGTGAAAACTTGGTTGGTGGGCGCGGAATTGGTTGTGTAGGTCACGTAAGCAAGCGGCTGATACACGGCGTTGGTGGTGGGAAAATTCTGGGAGCCGGTGAAGCCGGTCACATAAACGTAATTAGAGCTGTCCACCGCTATGCCCCTGCCTTCATCAAAGTTCGTGCCACCGAAGAAAGTGGAATAAAGCAAGTTCGTGCCGGCGGCACCGATCTCAGCTACAAACGCGTTGGCGTTGTAGTAGGAAGAGAAGGCAGAATTGGTGACACCCAGATGTTTTTGAAACGCGTCGGTTGTGGCGGGAAAATTTGTCGAATACGTGAAACCGGTAACGTAGGCGTTATTTGACGAATCCAATGCAATGCCATAGGCACTGTCGGCGCCGGCGCCGCCGATGTAGCTTGAATAGACCAAATTCGAACCGCCGGCATCCAGTTCTGCGACGAAGGCGTCAGATAAATAAGCTTTTGCAAATGGATCAATTGGCCCATGAATAGCTCCGCCGCCCGGAATCGAGTTTGTGACAGGAAAATTTGTTGAGGTTGTGAAACCAGCCACATAAGCGTCTCCCGCGTTATCAACCGCCAAAGCGTAAGCGGCGTTGTCACTGCTGCCGCCAAGGTAGGTGAAATAAATCAGGTTCTGGCCGAGATTATCAAATTTGGCCACAAACGCGTCGCCTGCCAACGACCCGCCATTGTAATTTGTCTGGAAGGCGCCCGGGGTGGAAAGCGGTACGTTATTCGATTTTTCGGATGAAAACGTCTGGCCGGCGATGTAAATAAAACTATTGGTATCCACCTTTGCCACCTTCACCGCCCATGCGGTTTCACCGGCGTTGCCTCCGAAGTAAGTTGAAAAATTGAGAAGCGGGTCAATCACCAGCGCCAAACTGTGATCATAGTTACCAACGGTGAACGCCACGGTGTGCGCGCTCACCAGCCGGTAGCCGCCGCTGATTTCCCGACGCAGGCCATTCACCGTTTGGTACAACACCGGCCTGGGCTGGCGAATTTCGCCGGCGCTTAAAATCAAAACCAATTCGCCCTGCGCGCTGACAGCGATTTTGTCCAGGCCGTCGAAATGAATTTTGATCGCGTCCGGATCCGCACCCGGCGCAATTTCAAAATCGTATTCGAGTTGTTGCTGAGTTCCGTAGTAAACCAAACCGATGCCGGGATAAATTTCGTCCACGCGCACTTTGGCGAATAGAGGCACACCGGTGCGCCATTGCGCGGGATCGTTGCCGGTGAGGTAATTGATTTTGCCGGGCAATTCGGCATCACCGCGGATTTGCGCCCGTGGGTTTGCGTCCATGAATTGCATCCGCACCGGCGAGGGTGCGGCCGTTTTCTGGCGCAGGACGATTTGCGCTTCGGCCGGCAAAATCAGGAATTGGGAGTCGCGTCCGCGCGCGATGAACTGCACTGAATGATCCGCCTGTCCGCGGTTGGCTTCAAAAAAAAGCGGCATGCCGCCAAGCGGCGTTGGCGTTTGCGCGGATACGGCCAGCGCTACCAGGCTGAAGGCGAGGCCGGCGGGAAGAATTCTTTTTGCGCGACGAGTCATCTTAAAATGGACGGGTCCAATTGGCACCGAATTGGAATTGGCCGGAACCGCTGTTGTATTGATCATGATGAATGGGCACACCATACTCAAGCCGCAATGGGCCGAGGCCGGGAATGTTCAGATGGATGCCAAGTCCCCAATTGTCGTCAAAATTTCCTGAAAAAGAATAAGGCCCCGCGCCGACCGCGCCCGCGTCGTAAAACAGGGCGAAGCGCACACCAACGCCGTTCTCTTTTTCCAAAATGGGTATGCTGTATTCGAGCGAACCAAACCAATAGCTATCGCCGCCGATCGGTTCGTCGGGCATTCCTGGCAGACTGGGGTATAGCGGGTCACGGGGGCCGATGTTCCGGTATTTGAAACCCCGCAACGAGTAGAGACCGCCAAGATAATAACGGTCGTAAAACGGGATGTCGCCGCCACTCAGACTGTCGGCAATGCCGGCCCGCCCGCACGCTTCAAGCACGTGGCCTTTGAAGAAACCGGGGAAAAACCAGTCGCTTTTGGCCTCGATTTTATAAAAGGTCTTATCACTGGCGCTGAGTTCGGTATCTAACTCGGTGCGCTGGCCGTGATTCGGCAATCTTGTGCTGTTGCGCGTGTCGTAAGCCAGCGACGCGCCAAAGCGTTGATAAAAATGATCCCCGGTTTCATCCAGAATGGCCCGCGGCACGTTTGGCAGGATAGGTGGAAGGGGAGAGTCGATGATCGTATCATGCCACCCGCCATTCAGTGAAATGCCCACGTCTTCAATCGCGTAACTGATGCTGCCGATGACGAAGTCGCTGCCCAGGGCGCGGCTGAGGCTCAATCTCATGCCCGTGCGCGTTTCGTCAAAGATGTTGTGCGGACTCTCGAAATCCAGTTGGTGGCGGTAAAGGTCCACGTCCAATTTAAGTTTGCGGTTGAGGAACCATGGTTCGGCGAATTCCAGTTCGTAGTCCTGCCGCTGGGTGCCCAACTGGACAAACAGGCGGAATTTCTGGCCGGCGCCGGTGAAGTTGGGCGGGTGGAACAAATCAAAGTTGCCCTGCGTCAGCTCGGCATAGCCGACGAGCGCGTCCACCGAACTGAAGCCCGCGCCAAACGTGAGCTTGCCCGTGTTCTGTTCCTCGACGTTTACAATCAGGTTTTTTCGTCCGGCAATCGGCGGGTCGGTCGGCTCCGGCCGCAGGTCCACCTTGCCAGGCGTAAAGTATTGCAGGTTTTCAAGGCGTTGCTTGCTGGTTTCGACGCGCACCATGTCAAAAACCTCGCCGGGCGAAATGGCCAGTTCGCGGCGGATGACCTTGTCCTTCGTTTTTAAATTCCCGCGAATCTCGATCTTTTCCACGTACGATTTCTGTCCTTCATCCACTTGAAACTCCAAATCCATCGTTCCGGTGTCCACGTTCGGCACGCGCGCGACCAGCAGTGCCCGGCCCTGCGCCACTTCGATGTAACCCTGGCTGCCGTAAAAATCTTCAACGGCCTTGTTGTCCTTCGACAGGCCGTCGGGCGTGAAGATGCTGCCCGTCTTCATCGTGAAGTCCTTGTTCAGTTTCCGGTTTCTCAACCAGGCGGCGTAGGCCGGACCGGTTTTCGGCTTCGGCTCCGGCCCCGGATTGAAGGCGGGACTCACCGCATTGGTGGGGAAGATCGTCGTGCCGCTGAACGTGACGGCGCCGAGCCGGTATTGCCGCCCTTCAAAGACGTAAAACTTGATGTCCATCCGGTTCGTCGTCGGGCGATCGAATTTCACGTCCTTGATCTCGAAATCGAGATAACCATGATTGCGGTAAAAATCCACCAGGTCGTCGCGGTCGGCGTCGAAATTGTCCTGCTTGAACGTCCCCCGGCCGGTCAGCCACGACCACATCCAACGTTGTTTCGTCTTCAGCTGTTTGCGCAGTTCCTTTTGCGGAAACGCCGCCGCGCCAATGAACTCGACGTGCGTGATCTTGACTTTCGAACTTTCGGTGATTTCAAACGTGACGGAGCCGCGCCCGCTGGTTTCATCAACGTTCGGAACAGCCTTTACCACACTGCCGGGATAGCCGTATTTCTCATAAAGTTTCTCCATCTCCTGGCTGTCCGTGAACAGTTTCTGCTCGTCCAGCGGGTCGCCAACTTTCACGGTGATTTTCTTCCGGAGTTTTGAGTCGCTCACCTTTTTATTGCCCTCCAGCTTGATTCCCGAGATTCGCGGGCGCGCCTGCACGATATACGCCAAGATCACGCCGCCGTCGTCCGCCGGGTCCACGGTGACGCGGATGTTGTAAAATTGCCCCGTGGCGTAGAGCGCGTGAACGTCGTCCTCCGTGTTGTTCGGATGGTAGATGTCGCCGGCCTTGAGGCGGAGGTTGGCGCGGACGAATTGTTCGCTGACGGATGCGGGCCCGACGAACTTCACGTCCACTCGGTCAATTTTCGGCCCGGTCGTTTGCGACCACGCGGCGGACGCGCAGCCGAGCAACAGCCAGATTCCGAAAAGGCGGATAAATAATTTCATCGGCTACCGGTCCGTCGGCACGTCTTCATCGCTGACTTTGGCTGCGCTTTCAAATCGCGTGTATGGTTTCAAGAACGTTAACTTCACATCACCTGTAGGCCCGTTGCGCTGCTTGGCGATCAATAAATTCACCGGCAAACCTTCCGGTCCTTCGGCCGTGACCCCGTCGTCGTCTTCTCCGGCGTTCGGTTTATACAGCAGCCCGACCAGGTCGGCGTCCTGCTCGATTGCGCCCGACTCGCGCAAATCCGACAATTTTGGTTCGGCACCGCGCTCGCGTTTTTCCGGTTCGCGGTTCAATTGGCTCAACACGATCACCGGCGCCTTTAATTCCTTCGCCAGCGCCTTGATGCCGCTGGAAATGTCCGAAATTTCCTGCTGCCGGTTTTCCTGAGCCCGGCGCGCAGTAGAATGGAGCAATTGCATATAGTCAATCACGAAAAGCTTGATGCCGTGCTGCTGCCACATTCGCCGCGCCCGCGCCCGCAATTGCAAAATCGAAAGCGCCGGCGAGTCGTCAATGAACAGCGGCGCGCCGGCCAGCTTGCCCGCCGCACTGGTCAACTTTGGAAAATCCGATTCATTTCTAAAACCGCCGCGGACGCTTTGCAGGTTGACCCGCGCCAGCGAACACATCATGCGCACGACGAGCGATTCCGCGCTCATTTCCAGACTGAACACCCCGACCGGCAGTTTGGTTTCGATGGCGACGTGCTCAACGATGTTCATCGCCAGCGAGGTTTTGCCCATGCTCGGCCGCGCGGCGATGACGATCATTTCGCTCCCATGCAGACCGTCCGTCATCCGGTCCAGATCCGCAAAGCCCGTGGATAGTCCGGTCAAGGTGCCGCTTCGGCTGAAATAATTTTCAATGGTTCCAATGGCCTGGTGGACCAGTTGCTTGATGCCCAGCGTGTTGCCTTGCACGCGCGACTCGCTGATGCGCAATACATCGCGCTCCACCTCATCCATCAGCGCGTCCACCTCGCCCTCGTAATCATAAACGCGCCCGACGACGTCCGTGCAGGTCGCGATCATTTTCCGCAGCAGGAATTTTTCCCGCACGATGTCGAGGTAATAGCTCAGGTTGGCCGCGCTCGGCACCGCGTCCTGCAGTTGCGAGAGATAGGCGATGCCGCCGACCTGCTCCAAAAGCTGTTTATCCTTGAGCCGCTGCTGGAGCGTGATGACATCAATCGCCTCGCGCGTGTCGTACATCGCCACGAGAGTCTCGAACATGGTCTGGTGCCGCAGGTCATAGAAAACCTCGCCGCCGTCCTTGAGTTTTTCCAGGCACTCGCCCAGGCACTCGTTCGGCGAAAGCAGCACGCAACCCAGCACGCCCTGCTCTCCTTCCAGCGAATGCGGCGGCAGCCGGTCAATCGCGGGGCGGGCGTCCGCCCGGGCCGCCTTTTGCCGCCGCGCCTTTTTCAAATCAGCCCCGTCGCTCGACGTCGGGGCCTCGGAAACGGAATCAATCATCCTCCCACCAGTTACCAGAAAGACAAAACAAATCCAATTGGGAAACAAAAGATGATATCACCAACCACCTGTGAAGAAGCTACCGGTTTGAAGTGAATAACCACCTGACAATTCTCCTTTTGACGAGATGGGTGGGATGACGGGCAGGTTTTTGTCGTTAGTTTACAAATCACCATTCTTCCGTCGTCGTTTAATCAAATCCATCTTGAATTGGTACTCACTTTCCCTCCGAGTTTGCTTTTTCAACCGAGGTATTGATGGGCAAAAAGCCTTGTAACAGTGTTTGATGAGGGAGAGAACTGTTTTTCCGTCGAAGGATTCAATATGTGCCCCCTTCTGATTCACCATTTCTTGGCAAACATCATAAACAACGGAGCCAGGTGAAAGTTTATCAACCCTCATTGTCAGAATTCCATCTGTTGGCAAGTGCTGCCTTGTCATCGCCCTTTTCTCTCTGACAATCGCCATCAGCAGAAAGGATAGAGGTTGATTGACGAACTGATCCTGACCCAAGAAGACGCAGCGGCAAAGTTCGGCGATCATTGATTGAAAATCCGGATCGGATATTTCGCAGATTTTAGTTTGAGTGTAGTTAATCATGACTGTGATGTTAAATTTCTTCGCAATCTTCGCGGCCAACATGATTGACTCACCTTAAAAGGCAACTAGAATTCCCGCTCGTTGTTAACATGAATCGCAAGCCATCATTGCTCGTCATTTTCCTGACGGTTTTCATTGACCTCATCGGGTTCGGCATCGTGGTGCCGCTGGTGCCAATTTTCAGCCGGCATTACGGCGCGGGCGGCTTCGTTATCGGCGCCATCATCGCCTCGTTTTCCGCAATGCAGTTCCTGTTCGCCCCGGTCTGGGGCCGGCTGTCCGATCATCATGGCCGCCGCCCGATTCTGCTCATCAGCACCGCCGGCGCGGCATTGTCGTATCTGCTGTTCGCCATCGGGTCAGGCTTTGCAAACCACACCGCCGCGCTATGGGCGCTCTTCATCTCCCGCGTCTTCGCCGGCGCCTGCGGCGGCAATATCACCGTCGCCCAGGCTTACATCGCCGACATCACCCCGCCGGAAAATCGCTCGAAGCGCATGGGACTCATCGGCATGGCGTTCGGGCTCGGATTTATTTTCGGCCCGGCCATCAGCGGCATTGCCTTGAAACTGTTTGGCGTCACGGGCCCCGGCTGGACTGCCGCCGCGCTTTGCGGGGCCAATTTCCTCCTCGCGTTTTCCATTCTCGCCGAAAGCTTGAAACCCGGTTCCGGTCCTGCGGGCAACCGTCCGCGCCTGAAACAATGGAGACACACCCTGACCCAGCCGAAAATCGGTTCGTTGATCCTGATTTTTTTCCTGGCGACGTTCGCCTTCAGTTGCTTTGAAAGCACCCTGCCGCTGCTCGTCAGCGACAATTTCAATTTGGGCATCACCGTGGACGAAACCAAACCGGCCACGACGGTCATTTCGCTCTTTGTCTTTTGCGGAATCATTGGCGCGTTCATCCAGGGCGGGGCCATCGGGCGGCTGGTGAAAACTTTCGGCGAGCCAAGATTGATCTCCCTGAGCCTTTTCATCACGGGCGTCAGCCTGGCGCTGCTGCCGTTTGTCAAGGGCGACGGCCAGTTGAAATGGTTGGCAGTCCTCCAGGCCACCGACTGGCCGTGGATTAAAATGCTGCTGGTGCTGGCCTTGCTGGCCATCGGCACCGGCCTGACGCGTCCGCCGGTCTTTGGCTTGCTCTCAAACCTCACGCCCGCGAACGAGCAGGGCGCCACCATCGGTGTCGCACAAAGCGCCGGCGCCCTGGCACGCATTCTCGGCCCGTTGTTCGCTGCGACGCTTTATATGCGCGTTCCGATGCTGCCCTACGTGATCTGCGGCGCGATTTCGATTGCCGCCGGCGCGCTCGCAATTCAGCGGCTGGGTGGGAAAGCGGAATAATGGAAGGGGCACCATTTTGGAAGTGTCCTGATTTAGTGGTAGCGACGTCGCGCCGCGATGTCCTCGCCCGCGTAGTAGCGGGCGCAATGAGCGCACATCGCAAATTCCACGCTCGCCGTTGCGCCGCTGAACGCGGCGCGGACGGCGCAGCGCACCGTCCCTGCCTGATTAGGACACTTCCACCGTTTCGGCGACCCTGATTTTGTTTTGGGACGGCGGCACGCCGCCCCTCCCAACAATTCGAGCGGCGGATTGACTGCTCACATCCGGCATTTGCAGAACAACCCGCCGCCCATCCGTTCACTCAAACGGAACATTCTACTGGCCTGGAGGCGGACCGGCGGGCGCTCCCTCGGGCGGGCCAGCGGCTTCGTTGCCGCCGTTGGGATTTGGCGGCGGGGCCGGACGCCTGCCCATGAATTCATCGGGTGTCAGCTTGCCGTCGCCGTTTTTGTCCAGTGTCTTCAGCGCGGCAGGCGCGTTGGCGATTTCGTCCGCGTCAATCACGCCGTCATGATTCGCGTCGAGCGCGGCGACGATGGCCGGCGCCGGCGGACGAGGGCCGCGCATGGCCGGGCCGTTCGGAGTGCCGCCGCCCGGCGGACGGCCATTGTCCTGCGCCTGGACGACCAGCGCGACTGTGCCCAGCGCCAGCAATCCCGCCAGCGCCACTATGGTTTTGGTTTTCGTTTTCATTTTGTGCTCTCTTTCCATTTGCCGGATGTGGATCTTTTCTTCGCGCCATCCTACACCCATGAACCTTAAGCGGAGGTGAAGGCAAAAATATATTTTGCACCGGCCCAAAGATTTTTCCGTTATGGCTTCATCTTCCCTTAAGGTTGCGCCTGCGAGAGTGACGGCGGCACACGGTTGTGTTAAACCAGCGGCCGCCGCGGTCACCATGAGAATTCTGATTGTCGAAGACGAACCCGACCTGCTCCGCAGCCTGGCCCAGGCGCTGCGCGAGGAAGGCTACGCCGTGGACGCCGTCAATAACGGCGAGGACGGTCTGTTCAATGCCGAAAGCTACGACTACGACGTCATTGTGCTCGATGTGATGCTGCCCAAGCTCGACGGCTGGGAAATCCTCAAACGTCTCCGCAAATCCAAGAAGACGCCCGTGCTGATGCTCACCGCGCGCGACCAGTCGCGGGATCGTGTGCGCGGCCTCGACACCGGCGCGGACGATTACGTCGTCAAGCCGTTTGATCTGTCGGAACTGTTTGCGCGATTGCGCGCGCTCATCCGCCGCAGCGCGAACAAGAGCACGAACGTCCTCGAAATCGGCGACGTGAAAATTGACACCGCTGCGCGCAACGTTTTCCGCGCCGAAAAGCCCGTCGAACTGACCGCGCGCGAATACGCGCTGGTGGAATTTCTCGCGCTGCATCGCGGCGAAGTCGTCACGCGAACGCAGCTTTATGACCATCTGTTCGACGAAAACGACAGCACGCTTTCCAATTTGCTGGACGTTCATGTTTCCAATGTCCGCAAAAAGCTCGGCGCGGAGTTCATCACCACGCGGCGCGGCCACGGCTACTGTATTGAGTAAAATGGAAACATCGAACATCGAACATCGAACGCCGAACCTCGAAGGTTCCACGGCGCGCTGCATTCGACGTTCGATGTTCTGCGTTCAGTGTTCGGTGTTTCCCCAATGAAGATATTCAAGTCCATCAAGTGGCGCCTGCAACTCTGGTATGGCCTCATCCTCGTGGTCGTGCTGGCGGGTTTCGGTTTCACGGCGTATCAGCTTGAGCGCGGGCGTCTGCTCAGCCGCATTGATGATGAATTGCACCGGCGGCTTGGAATTCTGGCCAATGCGCTGCATCGACCGCCACCGCACAGACCGGATGCGGGCGAGCCGCCGCTTGATCGTCCGCTGTCCGGCCCAATGCCGGATGATTTACCCGGACGAAATCAGCGACCGCCGACAGAATTTCATTTGCCGCCGCAAGCCGCCGACTTGTTCAGCACAAATCAGCCGAATGATTTTTATTTCGTCATTGAATCACGCGACGGCAAGGAAATCGCCAAAGCCGGCAACGTGCCAACACACGAAGTGGCGGCGCGGGTCGGTAATGACCTTGTGAAGGCCAACTACGACCGAGGACCAGGACTCCAAGAACCAAAACCGCCGCCAGCATGGACGGAGAATGGTTTCCGTGAAATCTCCGACAGGATTCCATCCGGCGAAACTATTTTAGTCGGACACGCCATCGCACCGGAATTGAAGGAGCTTCATCACACGGCCCTGAATCTGTTTGCCATTGGCGGTCTAATCTTACTGGTGGGCCTTGCCGGCGGCTGGTGGCTGGTCTCACGCGCCATGGGACCGATTGACGAAATCGGCGCAACCGCCGTGAAAATCTCCGCGGGTGATTTGTCGCAGCGCATCAACGTTGCCGAGGCGGAAAGCGAACTCGGACAGCTTGCTTCCGTTCTCAATTCCACTTTCGCGCGCCTCGCCGCCGCGTTCGCGCAGCAACAGCAATTCACCTCCGACGCCGCGCATGAACTGCGCACGCCGGTTTCCGTGATGCTCACGCAAACGCAAACCGCCTTGAACCGCGAACGCGGCGCCGCCGAATACCGCGAGACGCTCGAAGCCTGCCAGCGCGCGGCGCAACGGATGCGCAAGTTGATTGAATCGCTCCTCGAACTCGCGCGGCTCGACGCTGGTCAGGAAACCCTGAAACGGCTGCGTTTCGATCTTTCTAAAACAGCCAATGACTGCGTGGAACTGGTCCGGCCGCTGGCCAATGAGCGGGGCGTGAACATTCTTTCCAAACTCGCACCGCTGGAAATCACCGGCGATTCCGAACGGCTCATACAGGTCGTCACCAACCTGCTGACCAACGCCATCCAATATAATCATGCCGGCGGCGAAGTGCGCCTCAAACTGGAATCGCAAAGCGGAATGGCCGTGCTGACGGTCGCCGACACGGGGCGGGGAATTTCGATTGAAGATTTGCCGCACGTGTTCAAACGGTTTTATCGCGGGGACAAATCACGGACCGCTTCAGACGGCAATGCCGGACTGGGTCTGGCGATTTCCAAGGCCATTGTCGAAGCGCACGGCGGGACAATCGAAGTCTCGAGCCGGCTCGGGGTCGGGACAACGTTCACCATCCGATTGCCTGCGTGAAAGCGGCGCACCAGATCGTGTTGGGCAGCTCCAATTGACATTGGCACGGTTTGATCTGCTTTTGGCAGAGCGGCCCCGCTGGTGGGGTGGCGGCGGACGTCTCGTCTGCCGTAGAGGGCCGGCGTCCCGGCGCCCGGAAAGAAGGATGGCAGAGGCATGCGAGTCTGAAATGTTCCAGCGCGGCTGGTGGATTCAAACGTCGTATCCGCCGGGCGGGACGCCCCGGCTCTACGGCAAGCAGGATGCCCGCCGCTACGGAAACGCGACGGAGCGCGCCAATGTCAATTTGAACTGCCATGGCGGCTCTCCGCAGAAAGCCGGAAAATCTCTTCCTGAAAAATGCGGCGCTCTGCCGACTTGCCGCTGCGTCAGCGCAAGAAAAATTCCGCCGCGGCATCGGCAAAACGCAATCCCTGGCGCGTGAGGCGAAAGCGGTCCGGCAAAATTTCCGCCCAACCGCGCTCCGTCAACTGGCTCATTTCCGCCCGCCATTCGCGGCGCAAATCAAAGCTGGTCGCGCGCTCAAATTCCTCAAACGGCCAGCCGGCCACCATGCGCAAACCGAACGCCGCGGTTTCACCGGCGCGTTTCAGCGGCGGCAGTTCCTCGCGGGATTCGATGGCGCGATTTCCCTTTTCAAGCTGCTCGCAGTAAAGCTGCGTGTTCGACCAGTTTTTCGTCCGCACGCCGCGCACATAACTGGTCGCGCTGGGGCCCAGGCCGTAAAAAAAACCGCCGCGCCAATAATTTGCGTTGTGGCGGCAGGCGAAGGCGGGAATGTCCACAGTCATCAGTCCACAGTCCCCAGTCCGTGTCCGGTGGCAATGCGACTGTGGACTGCGGACTGTGGACTCGTTTGACTTCGCCTGACGCGCGAAGTTGGCCACTTCGTATTGCCGGAATCCAGCCGCGCCCGCTCGTTCGACCAATTCTTCATGCATCGCGCAGGCCAGGTCCTCGTTCACGTCGAATTCGCCGGCTTGAAGCTGCGCGAACAATGGTGTGTCGTCTTCGTAAATGACTTCGTAGCTGGACAAATGTTCGCTGCCGAGCGCCAGCGCCTCGGCCAGAGTCGCGCGCCAGATTTCCATTGTCTGACCGGGAATTGCGAACATCAGATCGAGGTTCAAGTTGTCAAAACCGGCGCGCCGCAAAATATCGAACGATTTGAAAACCATCGCCCGCGTATGGATGCGGCCGAGGCGATCAAGCAATTTTTCGTCGAGCGACTGGACGCCCATTGAAATCCGGTTCACGCCGAAGGAACGGAGCAACCGGGCCTTGTCGGGCGAGACGGTGGCGGGATTGCATTCGACGGTGAATTCCTGCGCGCCGAGCAGATGCAATCGTTCCATCGCCAGGAGGATTTGTTCCCATTGCCGGAGATTCAGCAGCGATGGCGTGCCGCCGCCGAAGAAAATGGTGCGTCCAGCCTCAGCCGTGGCGCCACGCCCGTTCTCCGCAGCAGGCTTGCTACGGAGGATGGAGAGCACGGGTGGCTTCAGGTCGTCCGCGACCATTTCCAATTCACGAATCAGCGCGGCAACGTAGCGATTGACCAGTTCACCGCTCGACGGCTCGGAATAAAACGCGCAATACGCGCATTTCCGGGCGCAGAACGGGACGTGAAGGTAAAGGCCCGCAACACGGGCCGCGGAGATGGCCGGCATGGACACAATCTAGCCGCCTTTCCCGGCACTGGCGAACGAAAACCGCCGCCGCGAAATTGTCCAACCTGACACGCTGCCAGCGCCTACGTGGGTTGCACGCGCTGCACGTTTTGGGCTTTTAAACCTTTATCGCTGGATACGATTTCGAAGGAGACTTCTTCGCCTTCATTGAGAGTTTTGAATCCAGCACCGATGATGGACGAGTGATGCACAAAGACGTCCTGGCCGCTATTCTGGGCGATAAAGCCGAACCCTTTTTTGTTGTCGAACCACTTTACTTTGCCACTAGCCATATCCAACTCCTGACTTTTTTTGAGGTTGCCGCTCAAAATAAAAACGGACACCACTGGAAAACAGCTAATGTCCGCAAATTACTTTCGGAAACGTTTCATGCCTCAATACGGAGCGAGCTTAGAGGTTGGTGCCATTCTCGTCAAGCATTAGTTTTGGGGTCACTCAACCTGAAGCGCCTGATTCAAAAGTTCCGGCAGATGATCCAACAACGCCGTTTCGCTGACCACCAGCTTGGCCCCGGCTTTTTGGGCTGCGGCCTGCAATTCACCCGCGCGTTCGCTCGCAAATGCCACAACCGGAACATGTTGTGTTGTCGCATTGGATTTTAACGCGGTAATCGCCAGGCAAACGTCGCCCGCCTTCGATTCCAAATCCGCGAATACCAGCATGGGACCTTCGCTCTGCGCGCAGCGCTGGAAGGATGCCAAATCATTCACGGCCTGGACGCGATAATTCAAATCCTGCAGCCGGTTGACCAGTTGGCTGCCGGGCATCAGCTTTTCGTAGAAAACGAGCGCCAGCGGTTGCGTCATGCGTCCAGCGTGGAGTTTGGCCGGGAAAAAAGCAAAATGTTTCGCGCCGCCAATCCGCCGTTCTTTCCGGTCCCAGGGGACACGGTGCTGCTGAAAATCATCGCGAACCTGCCGATCAAACGGATGAGCTTCAAATCCATAGATTATTTGTGGCGGATGCGCAGGCGGGTTTGTTTATAGACGTGCGGATGCAGCACGCCAACGAACGGCAGGTTCCGATACCGCTCCGCGAAATCCAGTCCATAGCCGACAACATACCAGTCCGGAATTTCAAAGCCGGCGTAATCCGGCTCGATGTCCTCCGTCCGGCGGCCGGGTTTGTCGAGCAGCACGCAGATCTTTATCCGGCGCGGTTTGAGCGCCTGGATTTTGGGCAGCACGCGGCTCATGGTTTTGCCGGTGTCGAGAATGTCGTCCACCAGCAGCACGTCGCGTCCGCGAACGTCGAGGCGCAGTTCCTTCGTGAAAACCAGCTCGCCGGATTCCGTGCCGGGGCCATAGCTGGAAACGCCCATGAAATCAAGCCGCAACGGCAGATTGAGATGGCGGATCAAGTCCGCCAGGAACATGACCGTGCCGTTGAGCAGGGAGACCACCACCATTTCGCGTCCGCGAAAATCGCGCTCGATTTCCCGCGCGAGCGATTTGACGCGCCGCGCGATTTGTTCTTCGGTGATCAAAACGCGCTCGACTTCCTTGCGCCAGCGCGGCGGGACCATCTTTGCCGGCCTGCGATATCTTATTAGACGCGTCATATGCTGGCCATGCTAGCGGCCCAGTGGCACTTGCCGGGAAATTTGTTGGCGGCCGCGCAATT
Organism: Verrucomicrobiota bacterium; assembly: GCA_050013895.1. Taxonomy (GTDB): domain Bacteria; phylum Verrucomicrobiota; class Verrucomicrobiia; order Limisphaerales; family UBA11358; genus UBA11358. Next base: position 28,350 of record JBEKEJ010000005.1, read on the forward strand.
TGACCGCGGCGCGCAATCGCGATTCATTTCAACAATGCGCCAAGGTTATCAAGGCAAAGCTGCGACCAGGATTCCATTTGTTCACGTTTCGCCTTGAGTTCCTCGACGGGGACAAACTCAACCTGTGTGATGACTTGTTCGTTTTTCCTCACCTTGTCCGCGGTGCGAAACAATAAATGCACAATGCCAAAATGAACACGGCCGACTTCGGTGGAATCGTCGTTGATCAAGCCAACGGGTTTTGCGTCGAATGCTCCTTGAACCGCAAGTTCTTCGCACACCTCCCGCCTGACGGCCTCTTGAAACGCCTGCAAACCGATGGCAAAGAGCGAGTGGTCTTCGTCATTGATGTGGCCGCCGATGCCAATGGATCCTTTGGAAACCAGTCGCTGTTCCCCGGCCTTCTTGCCACGCACATAATGAAGAACACTTTTTCCGTCAGTCACCACCACATACGGAATAACCTGTTTGAAATCCGGATTGGTCTCAGCTTGGGCGCGGGGCTGAAAACTGTTGTTCTTCGGGTCAAGGATGGCCGGCAGATAGCGATCAACTTCGGCACTGAAACCCTGAAATACGCCCAACTGCTCAAAAAGCGAGCGAGGAAAAACGAGGACTTTTTCGTCTGCAACAGCCATAATCACTTGAGAATACAGAGGCCGCAATACCGAAGCCAGAATTTAGCAGCCGGAACATTTCCGCCGCGGCCAGGTTTCTGGATTCCGGCACCCCAATTCCGAATTCTTCCGAAATTTGCGCTTTGAACTTCGGGCGCAAACGCCTATAAAAACCACATGCCTACGCTTCTAGCCAATGGCGGCCCGGTGCTCTGGCTGATTCTGCTCGCCGCGGCCATCGCCATCGTCGTGTTCATCGAGCGCGCGTTGTATTGCCACCGCTCGCAAATCAATTCCACCGAGTTCCTCAACGGCGTCCGGACGGTGCTCAAACGTGACAATGTCGTCGAAGCCATTTCCATTTGCGACGCCACGCCCAGCCCGGTCGCGCGGCTCGTGAAGGCGGCGATTTTAAACCGCGACAAGGGCCGTGAGCGCGTCCGCGAAACCGTCGAGGAGGCCGGCCTCATCGAAGTGCCGCGTCTGGAGGAAAAGTTGAATCTGCTGGCTACCATTGCCCAGATTGCGCCGCTGCTGGGCCTGCTCGGAACGATCCTGGGTTTCATTGACGCTTTCGACCAAATCCACGCTTTGGGTTTATACGCGAACATCGAGAAGCTTTCGCCCGGTGTCAAGGAAGCGCTGTTTTGCGCGGCGGCGGGCATCGCGGTCGCCATTCCGGTTCACGCCGGTTACAACTACCTGGTCAGCCGCATCAATAAAATCGTCCTCGACATGGAACAGGCGGCGGCGGAAATCGTCAATATCGTCACCGAAACCGGCGGCGGAAAATAACGACATGAATTGCACATATTTTCGCGAATGAAAACAATTTCCCATCAGAGCCACCCTTGTCCGATGAAGCAATACATTTGCCGGGCCGTTTTGCACAAAAATGGAATGAATGGATTTCAAGGGTCGTCAAGGTTAATTGGTGAGATCCGTGTCTGGTTTGTTTTGCCATGAAATTTCCGCGCAATATCCGCCTGCTGCGCAGCCCGTTTGACGTGGCGCCGTTTGCTGCGGTCTTTTTTTTGCTGGTGATTTTCCTGATGCTGGGGGAGCTGGTCTATACGCCCGGAGTGCGCATTGAACCGCCGTCGGCGGATGGTCTGCCCGGCACGGACCAACCGACCGTGGCCGTCGCGGTGGACGCCGGCGGACGTTATTATTTCGCCAACCAGATCGTCAGCGAAGCGCAATTGACAAACGATTTGCGTGCGGCCGTGGAAAGATCCCAAGCCCCGCTCACGCTGGTCATCCATGCCGATAAAGCGGTGACTTATGACCAGCTCATCCACCTGACGCTCCTCGCCCGTGACGCGGGGATCCACCACGCATTGGGCGCCACCCTGCCGCGG
>JBEKEJ010000006.1:0-29486 GCA_050013895.1 Verrucomicrobiota bacterium
CGTAAATCGGACTGCGCAGACACGTCTGCGCTTTGGAACGACGTGACATGTCGCGTCGAGGAAAGCGGCGACACGTCGCCGCACTCCAAATTTGTCGCGCTTTGAAAGCAAATCAGTATCAGCTGCGGAATTCGGGGTTCAATGGGGCGCGTTGACGATGTTGGCGAGGTTGAAGATCGGCAGAAACATGCAGATGACCATGCCGCCGATGACCACGCCCAGGAAAACAATCAACATCGGCTCGATGAGCGACATGAGGCCGGAGAGGGTGGATTCAATTTCCTCGTCGAGGAAGTTCGCCACTCGTTCGAGCATGCTGTCAATGTTGCCGGTCTGTTCGCCGGCGCTCATCATGCGGATGACCATGCTGGGGAAGATCGGGTTTTTGCTGAGCGCGGCGGATATGCCTTCGCCGCGTTCGATGTCAACGGCGGCGGTCTTGATGGCCTTTTCCATGACGACGTTGCCCACGGTTTGGGAAACGATTTGCAGCACTTCCAGAATGGGCACGCCGCTGCGAACGAGCGAGGCGAGCGTCCGGGTGAAACGCGCCAGGCAAATCTTGTGCGCAATGACGCCAAAGACGGGAAGCTTGATCCGGCGGGAGTCCCAGAACTCGCGGCCGGATTTGGTTTTGATGAAATAGAACCATCCCCAGACCAGCATGACCGCGCCCCCGATGAACAGAATCAGATACTTTTTTAAGATGTCGCTGAGATCAATCATGAACTGGGTCGGTCCGGGCAATTGGGCGCCGAAGCCGGCATAAATGTCCTTGAAGGTGGGAATCACTTTCACCAAAAGAAAGGTCGTGATGCAAATGGCGACCACAGTCACGGCCGACGGATACATCAGGGCGGTTTTGACTTTCTTGCGGAGGCGGTCGGAATTTTCGAGATAAGTCGCCAGGCGCGCCAGGATTTCCGCCAGCAACCCGCCTTTTTCGCCCGCCGCCACCATGGAAACGTAAAGGCGGTTGAACGCCTTGGGATGCTTTTGCAACGCCTCGGAAAAACTCTCGCCGCCCTCCACGCGCGTGCAGACGTCGCGAATCGTATCGCGCATGACCTTGTTGGCGGTCTGATCGGCGAGCGCCTGCAGCGATTGCACAATGGCAATGCCCGCGTCCACCATCGTCGCCAATTGGCGGGTGAACATCACCAGATCGGCCAGCGAAACCTTGCCGCCCTGGGTTTTGCCCTTTCGGGAAATCTTTTCCTGGATGGAAACGACCAGCAAATTGCGGTTAAGCAACGCGGCGATGGCGGCCTGTTCGGTCGCCGCCTCCACGCTGTTGCGAATTTCGCGGCCGGTGGCCGTCTCACGGGCGGTGTAAGCGAATGATGGCATATCTTTAATTGTCCGGTAAAAGCGCGAACCCAAATTGCCTGCTGGCAATTGGCATCTTTGACGTCCCAAGCAAAAGCACGATTTGTTCCAATGTGCCCCGCAGAAAACCCGGCGAGGAAATGACTTAAGCGCAAAAAGGGGGCTTCAAGGGCGTTTCCGTGCCTTGATTTGATGCAACCACCGCACAAAAAATGAGATGCCATTCGCCGCCGGACTCGCAAGTCATTTTTAATCAATATGTTACACTTAATAAATTACTTAAAAAAATTATTGCCACGACTTTGGAATTTTACTAGCGTCGTTGGAAATTGCACCACGCGGTGCCGGGACGAACAGGATTTGCCCCGAAAATGCAGACAGAGAAACGAGAGAAATTAAACCAAACAACATCGGAGGAACAAGATGAAGTTTAATAAATGGACACTGGGTCTGGCGGCGGTCGGGGTGGTCAGCCTTGCCTCGGCGGCGCGTGCGGACGAAAAAATGAATGCGCTGCAAACAGCGCTCTCCAACACCACCATCAGTGGTTATGTCAGTGCCTCGTTCAACTTGCAGTTGTCGCCGGGTGGCGGCAATGCTTGGAGCGGCGGCTCTCCCAACTCCCCGGCAGGATACATTCCTTTTCAGGGAGAAACCAAGCAGGACGGCTTCAATCTGGATGTCGTGAAGTTGTCCATCGCCAAGCCGCAGGATGAATCCCCGTGGGCGGCCGGATATCAAATTGACCTGCTCTTCGGCCCGGATGCGGTGGGTTACAACCCGTCCGCGAACGGCGCTGGCGGGCAAGCCAGCCGTGTTGGTAGTATTATTAACGAAAGTCCTTTCGGCTCAGGCGCTGATTTTGCCATCAAGCAGGCCTATATCGCACTGCGCACGCCGGTGGGCAACGGGATTGACTGGAAGATCGGTGTGTTTGACTCCATTATCGGCTACGAAGTCTTTGACGCCGGCAGCAACCCGAACTACACGCGTTCCTGGGGTTATTGGATGGAACCCACGGAACTCACAGGCGTACTGGCCAGCTACAAGATCAACGACGAATGGGCTGTTTCGGCTGGCATCGCCAATACGCTGATGGCCGGAATCAATGCCCGCAATGACAGCTCCGGTTATGCTGACGGTGTCGGGAGCTTTTGGCACAAGGCCTACGTAGCTTCGCTAACCTATACGGCGCCGAGCTCTTGGGGTTGGGCCGCCGGTTCATCAATCTACGGGGGCATTGAATATGGCTTCAGCAATGGCAACTACTACGGCGGCGGGGATGTTCCCAGCGATGTGCATCATGGCGGAAATCAAGTCAACTATTATGCCGGCGCCACGATGAACACCCCGTGGAAGCAACTTACCACTGGCGTGGCTTTTGATTATGTTTACAACCTGTTCGGCGGGGATATCGCTGATTGGGCTAACGCCTGGGACCTTGGCCTGTACGCCACCTTTAAGGCCACGGACAAATTGAGCTTCAATGCCCGCGGTGAATACCTTGAGGGAACGTATTACTATGTCGGCGGTGCAGAGTCTTCTGGCGGTGGTTACAACGACAACGCCATGGAGTTGACCGGCACGGTGGAATACGACCTTTGGGCCAACGTCGTCAGCCGGCTTGAAATCCGCTGGGATCACTTCCTCAGCAGTGAAGCCGGAGGAGGCCAATATCTCGCCGAGGCGGTTGACAGCGTGGATCACCAAACTGCCGTTGGGGTTTACGCCAATATCATTTACAAATTCTAAACCAGCTTAGAACCTTTGGCCCCTTCCGGCAAAACCGGAAGGGGCTTTTTGTTTTTCAACGTTGTGTCGCTGCGGGCGTCAGCCCGCTCGTTCTTCCCACGGAGAATATCGGAGCCGACTCACCACGGCGGGGGTGCAACTTCGCACCAGCGCCAACCTGGACAAGGCCCTGAAAAGGAACGTAGCGTTCCCTGGGGCTGGTGCGAAGTTGCGTCCCGTAGGCTCCCACACATCAAAACTTGGATTCGCCACCACTTCCTTTCATAATCCGCCGGCTCGATGCGATTTATCCGCGACATTTATGCGGCCAAGGCGGCGGCGAAACAGCCCGCCTGCGTGGCCGACCCTGGCTGCGCCGGAGGCTACGCCGAGGCGAGAGCCTCAAACCCGGCAGACGCCGGCAGGGCCACTGACCGCAAATCCGAAATCGAAACGGCAAACACTTCGGCGCGGCGAAGGCCCGCCTGCGTGGCCGAAGCCGATTCCGATTCCGCCATTGCAGCCGCAACCAAGTTAGAGGCCTGGGCAATGGACCCAAACACTTCGGCGCGGCGAAGGCCCGGCAGCTGCTTTGAGTTTTTCCCGCCGAAAACCAGCGAGGGCGACCGCAACTTGCTGGAAAAACACATCCCGGCATTATCGCAGGCCAGACCCGATTTTTGCTCCGTCACCTATGGCGCGGGCGGCAGCACACACGACAAGACGTTGATGATTGCGGACCGCATCCAGCGGCAGCATCATCTGACCGCGCAGGCGCACCTCACCTGCGTCAACCATTCCCGCGACGAATTGCGCGCGCTCCTTGAAAATATCCGCGCGTTCGGCTGCAAAAACATCCTGGCCTTGCGCGGCGATCCGCCTTGCCGGACGATTCGGGGAATTGTGGTATCTTGAATAAAGCGTATTTTTGAATGAAGCCTATGTTGGCGCCTAAGGACAATTTGACTTTCAGCGAGATGCTGGAGGCGGGCCGGTTTGTTTACGGCGCGGAGTTGGTCACAACGCGCGGCATTCCCGCTCCGGACCAGCCTTCCAGACTCGTCGAGTTGGGTGAGGCGCTGGCGGCGGATTCACGGATCTCGTGGGTGTCCATCACCGACAATCCCGGCGGTCACCCGATGCTGCCGGCGGACTGGCTGGCCAACCTGCTCAAGCCGCGCGGCAAACAAGTGGTGATTCATCTCACCTGCAAGGACCTCAATCGAAACGGCCTCGAATCCGCCGCCTGGCGCTATGCGGCGGAGGGGTTTGATAACATTCTGGCGCTGACAGGCGATTATCCGGCATCGGGTTTTCAGGGCCGCGCGCTGCCGGTGTTTGATCTGGATTCCGTGAGCCTGATTTCCATGTTGCGGACGATGAACGACGGGCTGGAGGTGACGCAGCCCAATGGTAAAATTGAGCGGCTGCCCAAAACAAATTTCTTCATCGGCTGCGCCGTGTCGCCGTTCAAGCGGCAGGAGCGCGAGCTGATGCCGCAGTATTTCAAGCTGGCGCGAAAAATTCAGACCGGCGCGCAATGGGTCATTCCGCAGATCGGCTATGACATGCGGAAATTTCACGAGGTCAAATTGTTTCTCGACTGGGCGAATCTTTCCTCGCCGATTGTCGGCAACGTTTATCTCCTGAACAGAACGCTGGCCGGGCTGTTCAACCAAAATAAAATCCCCGGCTGCGTGGTCAGCGACGCTCTTTTCGCGCTGGCCGAGAAATACGCGGCCGGGCCGGACAAAGGCAAGGCGTTCTTCACGGAACTCGCGGCCAGGCAACTGGCGGTGTTCAAGGGAATGGGCTTTGCCGCCGGCTATCTCGGTGGCATCCACACCGCGGATGGATTCGCACGAATCATTGATCTGGCCGAGACCTACGGTGCGGACGACTGGAAAGAGTTTGCCAAAGAAGTCCAGTTTCCGAAGCCGGACGAATTTTATCTTTTCGAGCAGGACGCCGGGACAGGCCTCGGCGACGGCGCACAAATGAACCACGCGTATTTGCAGTCGCTCCAGGATCCGCCGAAGGCGCGCGACGTGACGTTGAGCTACCAGCTTACGCGGATGATTCACGCGCTGGTGTTCACGCCGGGCAAAAGGATGTTTCCCGCACTGCAAAAATTTTATGGCGGGCTGGAAAAAAGCGGCCGCCAGCGCACGCTGAAGGCGCTGCACAAGGTGGAGCACGCCGGCAAGGCGGCGATGTTTGGCTGCCAGGATTGCGGCGACTGCTCGCTGCCGGAAACCGGCTATCTTTGCCCCCGCGCGGCGTGTTCCAAAACCGGTCGCAACGGCCCCTGCGGCGGCTCGTCCGATGGCCGCTGCGAATTGAATGACAAGGACTGCCTCTGGGCGCGTGCCTACGACCGCATGAAATTTTACGGCGAATCCAGGGAAATGCTCAAAGGCCCGGCGGTCGTCGCCAACGCCGCACTGATCGGCACTTCGGCGTGGGCTAATAATTTTCTCGGCCGTGACCATCATCACCCTGCAGTTCCGTCCGACCCAATGCCGCCAAACAAAGATGTCCCTCCAATGGCGAAGAAATCTTGAACTCGCAGATTCAACCGGCACACTGTCGGACGAATCATATGCCTGTTCCCAACCTGACCATTATCGGCGAATCCATCAACGATTCGGTTCCTTCCACGCACAAGTTTTACGAGGCCAATGACATCGCCGGTTTGAAGGAACTGGCTGCAGCTCAAGACGCCGGCGGCGCCGGCTACCTTGACGTCAACGTCGGCCCGCGCCCCGGTGTGTTTCTGGCCGAGATGGTGCGACACATCCAAAGCGTCACCACCAAGCCGCTCTCCATTGACACGCCCGATCCGGCCATGGCTGAAGCCGGGCTCAAAGCCTACGATCGCGCCCGTGCCGGCGGACGGATTCCGATTTTGAATTCCATTTCCCCGTTGCGCGCGGAAATGTTCGGGCTGACCCGCATCATGCCGTTCATGCCCATCCTGCTTGCTTCCGAGCGTCTGGATAACGGCGTCGGCAAACCCAATCATACCGACGTGGAAGTTCACCAGACCGCACGGGAACTTGTTGCGGAAGCCGGCCGGCACGGCATTCCGGTGAACCAATGCATCATTGATCCCGCCATCGCCCCCATCGGCGCCGACTCCGAGGGGCGGTTTCAATGCCTCATGGGCGCCATTCGCCTGATCCACGCCGATCCTGCCCTCAAAGGCGTTCACCTGTCGGTGGGTTTGAGCAATTTCACCGTCATGCTTCCGAGCAAACGCGCCGATGGTTCGCCAACCAAAGGCCCGCTGGAAAGCGCGTTTCTCACCATGACCGTGCCGCTGGGCATGGACCACGTCATCGGTTCCGTCAAACGCAAATACGAACTCCTGCCGCCCGATCATCCCGCCATGCTTTGCCTGAACGACTGCCTGAAGCTTGAAGGCTTCGACGTCATCATGCGAGTCCAGGAATACTACGCTCAATAATTTCGAAACCGCAAAACTTTATGGCTGCCACTGTTGCACAACTGAACTCACTGGAAATTTCGCGCCAAACCAAGCTGCTGCCGATCACAAAAGTCGCAGCGAAGCTTGGCCTCACCGGGGATGATCTCGAACTCTACGGCAAATTGAAGGCAAAGGTCACACCCGACCTCTACAACCGGCTCAAAGACAAACCGACCGGCAAGTTGATTCTCGTCACCGCCATCACGCCTACGCCGGCCGGTGAAGGCAAGACCACCACGAGCATCGGCCTGGCCGACGCGTTGAATCGTCTCGGCAGGAAAGCGGTCGTCTGTTTGCGCGAACCGTCAGTTGGCCCTTGTTTCGGTGTGAAAGGCGGCGGCACCGGCGGCGGGCGCGCCCAACTCGCCCCGATGGAGGAAATCAACCTGCATTTCAACGGCGACTTCCACGTCGTCACCTCGGCGCACAACCTGCTCGCCGCGATGCTCGACAACCATCTGCATTTCGGCAACGTGCTCAACATTGACGAGCGCCGCATCGTCTGGCGCCGCGTCATGGACATGAACGACCGGTCGCTGCGCAACGTGGTCATCGGCCTCGGCGGCACGGCAAATGGCTTCCCGCGCGAATCGGGCTTCGACATCACGCCCGCGTCCGAAATCATGGCCACCCTCTGTTTCGCTGAATCGCTGCCCGATCTCAAACAGCGTCTCGGCCGGATCATCGTAGCCTACACCTACGACGGCAAGCCCGTCACCGCCAAAGACCTCAAAGCCGACGGCGCGATGACCGTGCTGATGCGCTACGGCATTCAGCCGAACCTCGTGCAGACGCTGGAAAATAATCCGGCGTTCGTCCACGGCGGCCCGTTCGCCAACATCGCGCATGGTTGCAACAGCGTCGCCGCCACCAAGCTGGGAATGCGGCTCGCTGATTTTACCATCACCGAAGGCGGTTTCGCCGCCGACCTCGGCGCGGAAAAATTCCTGAACATCAAATGCCGCAAGGCCGGGCTCAAACCCGATGCGGTGGTTCTGGTGGCCACCGTCAAGGCGCTCAAGTTCCACGGCGGCGTCAAACTCGCGGACCTCGCCAAACCGGATCTCGCGGCGCTGGATCGCGGACTGGACAACCTTGTAAAGCATGCCGAGAATCTCCAGTTGTTTGGCCTGCCGGTTATCGTCTCCATCAACGTCTTCAGCACCGACACCGAGCCGGAGACGCAGGCCATCCGCAATCGCTGCAATCAACTCGGCGTGCCTGTCGCCACGTCCAGCCATTTCGTCAATGGCAGCACGGGCGCCGTCGAACTCGCCCAGACCGTCATCAAGACTGTCGATGCTGGCAAAGCGAATTTCAAACTCCTTTATCCCGACGATATGCCTTTGCTGGAAAAGATTCGCACCATCGTCCAGAAGATTTACGGCGGCGATGACATCGTGGCCGAGACCAAAATTGTAGAGAAGCTCAAGGGCTTCGAGGAGGCCGGTTTCCGCAACTACCCCGTCTGCATGGCCAAGACACAGTTTTCGCTCTCCGCCGATCCGAATCTGCGCGGCCGGCCGCGGGGATTCGTCGTTCACATCCGCGACGTCAAGCTCAGCACCGGCCCCGGTTTTGTGGTGGCGTTGCTAGGCGACATCATGACCATGCCCGGCCTGCCGAAGGTTCCCGCCGCTGAAACAATGGATGTCGACGCCGATGGTCATACCATCGGGTTGTTCTAACCTCCTGCCAAGAGATCCAAATCGCCGGCACACCAGCGGCATGGGCATATTGCTGCAATCGTGCCTCGGGTCGGTCTGCGCCTGCAGTTGGCTCTGTCGCACCGTCAAAGAACAGCGAATTTTGACTGTTTTCGCGGGCTGTGGTAGCGTGCCGGCTTATGACGGGCTTTTTGAACGCATTGAATTCGCAGCCGCTGCTCACCGACGGCGCGACGGGTTCGTATTTGTTTGAGCTGACCGGGCGGCTTTCGGAAATCAACCACGTTTATGAGGCATTCAATGTGGAACAGCCCGAACTGATCCAGAAAATCCATCTCGCCTATCTCGCCGCCGGGGCGCGCTGTCTCAAGACCAACACCTTCGGCGCCAACCGCCGGCAGTTGCGGCCATTTGGTCTGGAAGACCGCGTTGCCTCCTTGAACCGTGCCGGCGTGCAGGCCGCGCGCGAGGCCATCACCAGATTTCAATCCCAGCACGGCGGGACGGAACCATTCTTTGTGCTGGCTTCGGTCGGCGCGACGGCCGAGCCGCTGACCACAGCGGACGCGGTGGCGGAATGCTATCGTGAACAGGTCGAAATTCTCGCGGCCGCCGGCACGGATGCGCTCCTGCTGGAGACGTTCCATTCATTGCCGGAGTTGGAACTCCTCATCGGCCTGATTCGCTCGCTGCCGCAAATGCCGCCGGTGATCGCGGAGGTGGCCATTTGCGCCGACGGCGCGCGGCAGTCGCTGGAGCCAGACCCGGTCACATTCATCAACCGCATGGCCGCGCTGGGCGTGGCCCTTGCGGGAGTCAATTGTTGCGCGCCTTGGGATGCCAACGCGTTTGTGGATGCTGTCAAAGACACCGCTTTGGTCCGTTCGGGTAAAATGCGACTGGTTGTGATGCCGAACGCCGGCGGCTTCCAGCGTATCGGCAACCGGCACATGACGTCCGTCAATCCGGAATTTGCCGGCAAGATGGCCCGAAGTTTGTCAGATCGCGGCGTGCGGCTGATCGGCGGCTGCTGCGAAATGCATCCGCCGCACATCCAGGAGATGTACAATCATCTGCAGTCCCGGAATGCCGGCGGGAAAATGGTTTCGCTTCAGATCCAATCCAACCTGCCACCCATCGGCGACGCGGAGAAACGAAACAACGGCCCGTTCTCCCGCAAGCTCAAGGACGGAAAATTTGTCGTCAGCCTTGAAGCCCTGCCGCCGCGCGGAACGGATGAAAGCGTAATTCAGAAGAAAGTGGATTTCATCGCCAAACTTGCCGCGAGCGGATTGGCGGATGCGCTGGATTTCACTGACGGTTCGCGCGGCATCCCGCTGATTTCGCCCGGCGATTTCATCCATTTGATCCGTGAACGGCTTGGCTGGAACGCCCAAGCCGGCGACGCGCTGGAACTCATTCCGCACTTTACCGGCCGCGACTTGAACGTCATGGGCGTGCAAAGCCGGCTCGTGGGCCTGCACGCGAATCGCATCCACAACGTCCTGTTCATCACCGGCGATCCGCCCAAAATGTCGCCGACCTACCCGCGCTCCGCGGCAGTGTTCGATTTGGATTCCATCGCAATGATCCGGCTGACTCATTCCTGCCTGAACGCCGGAGTGGATTTCGGCGGTGTGCCGCTCGGCAGGCAACCCGACCCGCGCACGCATTTCACCATCGGTGCCGGCCTGGAACTGGAGGCGCAGGACATGAAGCGCGAGCTGGCGCGGTTGCGGCAGAAAATTGACAACGGGGCGGATTACATCATGACCCAGCCGGCCTTTCACGACGAACCGCTGGCGGCGCTGGAAGCATTCCGCAGCCGGACGCGTTTTCTCATCGGGGTGATGGTGCTGGTCAGTTTCGAGCACGCCCAGCGGATGGCGCGCGTTCCCGGCGTGGTCATTCCCGACGCGATCTTGAAACGGTTTTCCGACATGCCGGTTGTGGCCGATCAGGCGAGGGTCGGCCAGGAGATTGCCGCGGAGCAAATCCGCCGGCTGGTGCGCGAAGGCTGGGCGGGCGTCTATCTCATGTCCACCGCCCTGGGGAGCGGCACGGTGGAAGTGCTCCGCGCGGGGCTTCAAAAATAGGACACATTCCAGTGGTCCTGGAGAATCCCGACCTGGCCTGGCTATTCCCGGTTAACGAACTTCGATTTGTGCGCCGCCCTGACTTCTTGAGCGAGTCGTAAACCGTCCATCGCATTCGCAACGCTCAGAACAGATTGTTCGCTATGATGCCGAGGACGCTCAACGGCCCCTGGTCTTCCAGACCGTCGGTGGCCTTGTCCACCTTCTGGAGTGTGAGCTTGGCGTTTTTGTAAAACTCCTGGTCGTTGACGAGCTTGCCGACCGTGCCCTGCCCCTGATTCACCTTCAGTAAAATCTGGCTCAGGTTGGTCATCGAGGCGGTTGTCGCGTTGTAAAGCGTCTCATCCGTCACGAGCTTGCCCAGCGTGCCCTGTCCGCCGCTGATGCCATTGACAACCTGGCGGACGTCGGTCACGGCGTTCTGCAGATTGGTGACGGTGACGAGCGCCGAATCATAGAGCGACTGGTCATAAATGAGTTTGCCCACGGTGCCCCGACCACCGGCGATCTGGCCGGAAATGTTTTCGATGTTGGAAATCGCCCCGCCAAGATGGCCGCTGTTTTGTTTGACGAAATCCACCAGCGGGCCCATCAAATTGTTGAGGGTGTCGGGCGTGAAACTCTTGCCGAAATTTTCAATGCCGGTGGCGGCCTTGTCGAGTTTGGCCATGACCGCGTTGAGGTCGGGTTGTTCCTCGCTCCCCAGCACCGTGCCATCCCCCGCCAACGGCGCTCGCGGGGTCCCAAAATCAATGGACACAAAATATTGCCCCATCAAGCCGGTGAATTTGATGGTCGCCTTGCTGTCCGTCCGCACGACGGCATCGGAATGCAGCTTCATGGTGACGCGCACCTTGTCGCCGACCAGCTCGATTTTCTCGACGCGCCCGATTTCCACGCCGGCGAGCTTGACGCCGTTGCCCACCTTCAAATCCTGCACCGTGCCGAACAAGGCGTTGACGTGGTAGCCGCCCCGGAACATTTCCACGCCGCCGAGAGTTTCAATGATGACCACGGCGGCGATGACCGTGAGGACGACAAAAACACCAAGCCGGGTTTCGAGCGAATTTTTCATAATCTTTGCGGTTGAGGTTCACGTTTGAAGTCTGCGTGTAAAAATTCCTGGACGAGCGGATCGTCAAACCGCTTCACTTCGTCCGGCGTGCCGACGGTCAGGATGCGGCCCTCGTTGATGACCGCGATGCGATCGGCCACCCCGAACGCCAGGTCGCGGTCATGCGACACCACGAGCGACGTCACGTGGACGCGCTCTTTGAGACGCAAAATTTCCTGGCCGATGACAATGGCCGAAAGCGGGTCGAGTTCGCTGGTCGGCTCGTCGTAAAGAATCAACTGCGGTTCGATGACCAGGGCGCGCGCGATGGCGGCGCGCTTCTTCATGCCGCCGGAAAGTTCGCTGGGCATTTTTTCGGCGGTGTCCTTGAGCCCAACGTCTTCGAGTTTTTCGGCGACGACGCGCGCGATTTCTTCGGGCGGTTTGAGGCGGTGTTCGGTCAGATAAAGCCCGACGTTCTCGCCGACGGTGAGCGAATTGAGCAGCGCGCCGGATTGGAAAACGAGCGCCATGCGGTATTTGGCGGCGATCTCCGGCGTTTGGATGGACTCGCCGTTGATGAAAATCTCACCAGCATCGGGTGTTTCCAGCCCGATGAGATGCTTGAGCAGGACGCTTTTACCGCTGCCGCTCGGCCCCATGATGACGAAAACTTCGCCCGGCTTGACTTCAAAATCAACGCCCTTGAGGACTTCCTGTCCACCAAAACTTTTGCGCAAGCCGCGAACCTGCAGGCTGACGCCGGAATCATGGTTTGCGGGATCGTTCGTCATTTCAAAAGGATGCGGGTGAGGATGTAATCAAAAATGACAATCAGCACGATGGAATTCACGACGGCCTTTGTGACCGAGCGGCCAATGCCACGCGGCCCGCCGATGGTGGTCAAACCCTGGTGGCACGAAACGACGCCAATGATGAGCGCGAAGCAAAAACTCTTGAAAACGCCGTTGACCACGTCCTTGACCTCAACGATGTCGCGCAGGTCGGAATAAAACGCCTGAAACGGAATGGCGATGTGATTGTTCGCTTCCGCCACGACTGCGCCACCCAGCCAGCCGACGAGAATCGCAAAAACCACCAGCATCGGCAGCGCCGCCGCAATGGCGATCAACCGCGGCAGCACGAGGTAGTGGATGGGGTTGATGTTCATCGTGCGCAACGCATCAATCTCCTGATAGACGCGCATCGAACCGATTTCCGCCGCCATCGCCGAGCCGATGCGTCCGGCAATGAGAATGGCCATCATCACAGGCGCCAGTTCCTTGGCCATCGAGATGCCCACGATGCCGCCCACGGCGCTGGCCAGGCTGCGGTCCACCAAAACCGGCCCCGTTTGGAGCGCGATGACCGCGCCAATGAAAAACGACAAGACGCAGACCATCAACAGGCTCGCGTTGCCAATTTCAAAAAACTGGTCGAAGACCTTTTGCCGCTGCCGCCACGCGAACGGCAGCGCCAGCAGCGTGCGCCAAAACAGAAGGACGATTTCACCGATGTTTTCAAACATAGTTCGGGCACATGCTCACTTTGCCGGAGGGCCTGCCGGCTGGCGCATTTGGACCAGCGGAATATAAAACAGGCGCATTGCTTTGCTCTCCGCATTGGATTGATACTGAAAAAGACCGAAAAGGAGCGAGCATTTTTTCGCGCCCGGTCTCGTGTCATAACGATACAAATTCCAAAGCAGCGACTGGCTTGCCGCGCCGGTCCCGGGATTGCTCTCCGCCCGCCACAAGGACCACAGTGGCGACCAGTTGCGTTCAACGCCGCTGCTGCCGGGCAACACCGGTTCAATCGGCGCGAGAATTTGCAGCCGGCGGTTGCCGTCGAAATCCCGATGCCAGGTGAACAGCGGCAACAGGTCAACGCGCCGCCTGGCTCTGCCGGTCCCGGTGTTCTTTTCTGTCAGGTCCACAAAGAAATAAAACAGGATGCGCGTGCGCGCCTGTTCCAGCGCGCCGCCCCGGAAGTGGTTGTATTTGTAGATCGGCCAAAGATAGAAATCGCTCTCCAACGTGTCGCTATGCGACCGGCCGAACAACGGCAGCACGCGCGTCGTGGTCTTGCCAGGGCCGCGCGCGATTACCACGAACGGCCACGGTCCCTCCCATTCACGGTATCTCCTTTCGCGGTCGTCAATCCAGTTGAAGATCGGCCACAACACGGATGTCGAATCGCGCCGGGGCGAGCGTGTTGCGGCGTAAAACGGAATCGAGGCGCGGAATTTTTCGGGATTGTCGGTGCCAATGCCGGTGTCCTGCCTCAGATGGAACGGCCAGAGTAAAAACGATTTGGCGTGCCCGCCGATGACTTCGGTCTCACCGAAACCGTTGGTGCGTGTTGTCACGTTCTTGTGTTCGCTGCCAACCACCGGCCAGAATTGCCAGCCGCGCAATCCATCGCCATGGCGCAGATCGAAAAACGGGTAAAGATAATTGTCGGTGACCACATCGCGTTTCCTCGTCTCGCTGTAAATCGGAAACATCACGAAGAAAATTTCGTCCCGAAACAGATGGTCTTTGAGATGGCCGTAGAAGGGAACCAGGGCGGTGTAATTTTCGTTTGTATCCGGCGAACGCTGCTGAAAATAGACCGGAAAAAGCGTGAAACGATTTTGGGGAACCCCGGTTTGATTCCGGCCGCCGGAAAAACCGAGCAGTTGGCAAAACTGCCAGTGGTATTCCCTTCCGTAAATTTCGCAAGTCAACAGCGGATAGATCAGGTCGTAGGCTTCGGATTCGGTCGCTGGATCCGTCACGCGCGAAAATAACGGCGGGACGGCCCATGATTCTTCCGTGTCTCTTTCCTGTCGGTAAAAAAACGGCCCGACGGCTTCAATTCGATGCCCGGAATCCAGCGTCAGCGGAAACTCATCATACAGCGGCCCGGCGCCAGGATCGTCCTGGGCAAACGCCACCAGGGGAAGACACAGGCCCCACCCCAGCCAGCCCACTCGAAGCCACCAAGCAAAATTTCCAGGTCCTTTGGCCATCTTTTTTCTCACAGTTGATGAAGAAACGTCTTTTAGATCAAGCTTCCAAATGTTATAGGTTATCGTTAACTTAGAAAGCGTTTTAACGGTTTTATATTCTCAAAGACAAAGTTAACATAGAGATTGACTTAAAATGGTTTTCAACTACTTTTTCCCTGCACTTGAGGTTTTTGACCTCGGTTCCTCCTGACCCAGTGCTGGCGATGGATTGTCGGCACTGGGTTGATCTATCATCGGACGCCACCGGCCAAGCAAATTCAGCAGCGCCGGCAAAAGGGTCAGTCCCGCAATCATGCAGGCTGCAATTCCCGTTGCCATCACACATCCCAGACTGTAAATGCCGCGGTCCTTGGCAATGATCAAGCTGCCGAACCCGGCAATCGCCGTCAACCCGGAGACCAGCACCGCCTTGCCGGTGCTGCGCGCCAGGATGTTCGGTGTCCGTTCTTCAGCGAAGCGATTGAGAATTTGCACGCCGTTCGTGACGCCGATGCCGACCACCAGCGGCAACGTCATGATGTTGGCGACGTTGAAAGGAATGCCGAACCAGCCCATCAATCCGACCAGCCAAAGCGTGCCAATGCCGACCGGCAACAACGACAGGATTACCGAGCCGGGGCCGCGGAAATGGAACCAGACCAAAAGCGCAATCGCGGCCAGGGAATACCAGGCCGCCTGGAGGTAACTGTTCTTGAGCAGTTCCTCAAATTCATAAAGTTGCACGGGCGTCCCGGTGACATTGGGGTCCACCGTGCGCAAATCAGCGATGAATTTTTCTTGGTTAACGCGCTGCCAGACATCAATTTTCGGGAAAACCTGCAGCAGATATTTTCCGGTCACACCCACAAATTGGTCGCGGAAAGCCTGGGGCAAATCTTCCACGTGCAATGGCGCACGATTGTCCTGGTTTTGCAACAACTGAAACGTCGTGCGCATGTCGGTGAAGAGCGCCTGCTGGAATCGCGCCAATTTGTCCGCGTGTTCCGCGAGCGCCTGGGCATCACCTTGCAGCATCGTCTGGCGCAGATTCTCAATTGCCTGGCGCAGTGCGACAAACTGTTTTGTCACTTCCGGGTCGCTGCCGCCAATCTCGTCCAGCGCCGCGCCCAGATAACCGTAAAGTCCATACAATGTCCGGCTGAAGGCATAAACGTCCACTGCCTTTGTGTCCGGCACGCCGAACTCCAGCGGCGCAAGCTCTTGTTTGATCTGGCCGATCAGCCTGAGCTTTTCACTGCTGCTGGGGTTGAGGAGATGGTCCAACAGGCTCGACGGCGGTTCAATTTCGGCCACCGTCGGCAGTTGCTTGATCTCTTTCTCCAGGTCAATCGCGTTGGTCAGTGAATCGGCAACGACCGCGCCGTAGAGCAGGGATTTGTCCGCCGCGGCAAACAGTTTCTCCTCAAAGACCACCGACGGCAATCCGATGCTCTGCAATTTCTGCATGTTGTAATCGAATTTAACCTTGCGGGCCTGCCACACCGCCAGCACGCACAAGGCGACCGTGATGGTCACAACCAGCACGGGACGTTGCAGCCAGATGTTTTCAATGCGGGCGCGGGCCTCGTCTTCAGCCGTTTGATGATCAATGACATTCTGCCGGCCGCGCATCAGCAGCACCGGCAGGAGCGTCATCATCGGCACCAGACAGAACAGCAAACCGCCGCCGCAAATGATGCCCATTTCCTGAATGCCCTTGAAATGCGTGAGCGCCATCGCCAGAAACGCCGTGGCTGTGGTCAGCGCGCCGGTGAAAATGCCCTGACCCGTGAAGACCATCGCCTTGGTCATCGCGGCTTCCTCAGGTTTGCCGTGCCGCAATTCCTCCTCGTAGCGCGTGACCAGATGCACGCCGAAATCAATCGCCAGGCCAATGAGCATGGGCACAAAGGTGATCGTCAAAATGTTCAAATGCCCCACCGTCAGCGTGGTAAATGCCAGGGTGTAGGCCAGGCCGACCACGAGGCAAATCGTCGCCTTTACCGGCCGCCCGGTCTCATTGTAGCCGTAAATGAAAATCAACGCGCAGAGAACCAGTGACACGAGGCTCGCCAACATTATGTCCTTCCGTGACTGCTCCATTTCGTCATAGTCCAGCACCGGCTCGCCGATCAGTCCCACGTTGAGGCCGGGCACCTCGGTTTGTGTTTCCCTGACCAACTGGCGCAGCCGTTCGATGGCTTCACTGTTGAGCTCACTGGCAGGCGCATGCGCCGTCACCAGAAATATCCGGCCATGGTCGAAATTGATGTAGATGTTCGTTTCGCTGCCGGCATTGAAAAGCGACGTAACGCTGGGTGAGGGCGGCGTCCCGGGCCGGCCCAGGCAATCGGCGGCCTGCGTCACAATGCGCGTCAGTGCCGGTATGGCCTGCATCAGGGATTCGGTCTGGACATTCGTTTCGCGCGGCGCGGTGCGAAAGTCCGTGTTGACCTGTTCGAAAAACGTGATGAGATTGGTCGTCGGCGTGAACTGGCGGAGAAACGGCAGCGCATCGTCGAGTTTCGCTTTCAACTCGACCAAATCATCCTCGTCGGCAAACAGCAACGCTTTTGCCCCCATTACCGACAAACTCTGCTGGTAAAATACATCGCGAAACAGGTTGGTTTCCGATTCCATTTTCGCGGCAATGCGTTCGACAAATTGCCGGTTTTTCTCGAGGTCTTCGCTTTCCACCACCACCTCCAGGTCGTTGCCTTGCTGGGGAAACTCCTTTTGCAGGCGGAGATAATTCTTGTGATTCTGATGGTTGGGGCCGACCAGGTTGTCCCGGTTCATGTCGGTCTTCAGATAGCCGAACGTGTAAACGACACACACCAGGAACAACCCCGCCTGCGGATAGATGAACCAGCGGGGATGACGGCACACCGCCGCCGTCAATCGGGACAGCAGTCGCGCCAGAAGTGTGTCAGCGCTCAATGCTTTCATACCGCGTCGCGCCGTTCACGCTTCGGGGAACTCGGCGTTGGAAAAGACCTCCTTCACGTCGTCGTGTTCCTCCAAAGCCTCGATCAATTGGTTGACCGCCGCCACCGCTGCCGGGTCGGTGAGTACCGCGGTAATCGTCGGCAGCCACGTGATCTCCGCTGCCTCGCATTTGATGTTTTTGGCCTCGACCTGCTTGTGCACCGTCTCGAATTTCGCGGGTCCGGTGATGATTTCATAACCCAGTGGTTCGGCCCTGAAATCATCCGCGCCCGCCTCGAGCGCCAGTTCCATCAATTGATCCTCGCCCGCCGCCTCGCGTGAGACAATGATCTGCCCTTTGCGTTGAAACAGCCGGCTGACCGATCCGGGCGTCGCCATGCTGCCGCCGCTCTTGGTCACCACGCTGCGAATATCGGATGCCGTGCGGTTGCGGTTGTCTGTGCTCACTTCCACAAGCAGGGCCACCCCCCCAGGCCCGTAAATTTCGTAGGTCAAATCCTCGAAGTTTGTGCCTTCGCCGCCGCCAACGCCCTTTTTAATCGCGCGCTCGATATTGTCCTTGGGCATGTTCGCGGTGCGGCACTTGAGCAGCACCATACGCAGCCGCGGGTTCATGTCCGGGTCGCCGCCGCCGATTTTGGCGGCGATGGTGATTTCCCGCCCCAGCTTGGAAAAAATTCTCCCGCGCTTGGCGTCAATCGCGCCCTTGAAATGCTTGACCTTCGCCCATTTGCTGTGACCAGCCATGTGTCAATTGATGATGGATGATTTAAGATTTACGATTGAACCGCCGCCCGCGAATTCAGGACTAAATCGCAAATCATAAATCGCAATTCCCTAAGCGGCCTCCACATAAACCGCCGTGCCGTAGCACAAGACCTCGGTGATGCCCGCCGCTATTTCCGTGGCGTCGTATCGCACGCCAATGACAGCATTGGCACCGAGCTGGCCCGCGTGCGTGAGCATCAGATTAAACGCGTCTCCGCGGGCGCGCTCACAAAGGTTGGTGTAAAGCGAAATGTTCCCGCCGAAAATCGCCTGGATGCTCGCGCCGAGGTTGCCGATCACCGAGCGCGACCGCACGATGATGCCGCGCACGACGCCGAACGATTTGGCCACGCGATAGCCCGGCAGATCAAACGTCGTGGTCGTCAATGGATGTGTCAGACTCATAAGTCAACGATTGAACACGAGAATGCGCGGCCGCAAAAGCGAAAAGTGCCCGCGCGTTTATGGCGAGAGAAATGAAAACGGGGGCAAATTCCGCAACACGCCGAATGCCACCGCGAGAACTAAAAACGCCCACAAGACTTTTGGCGGCATAACCAGCGTGGCGGGTTGATGGCATATTTTGCGCGCGGCAAACCATGCGCCGCGCACCGTCAAGGCTGCGAGCGCGAGAATGAACAGGGCGTTGTCCCGCAGCGCACTCAAAAGGCGCCCGTGCAGTAATTGATACGCCGCCCGCGTCCCGCCGCAGCCCGGACAGTTCAGGCCGGTCAGCTTGTGAAACAGGCAGACCGGATAAAACCCGTGCGTGCTCGGATTGAAGAAAAACAGGACCGCGCCCGAACCCAGCACGGTTGCCGCGACCACGGTCCCCGCGAAAAAGGCGAGCGACGGCGGGGCGGCAATCTTCGGCGGGGAAGTTTGCGGTTCGGCACGCATGGCTTCGATCCGGAATTATCTGAAACTCCAATTGAAGTAAAAATGGCCGGTCGCCAGCGCCACCAACAAAAGCACTGCAAACAGGAGCAGACTCGCACTGGAAAGAACGATCCCGGCGATGGCGATCCCGCTTCCTTCGTGAAGTTCAGGATGGCGGTTGATTTGCGAAAGGCCGATGAGCGAAAAGACCAGGCCAAGCGTGCCAAACAGAAATTTGGGGCAACACGCGAAGGACAAAATTCCGAAAATCAGCCCCGCCGTGGCGAAGCCGTTCGTCTTCGGCAACCGGCCCGGCGTCGAAGTTCCCGGCGGCAACGGCCTGATCACCGGCGGATTTGGCGGCGCGAAATGCCCCGCGAATTCCGGCAGCGCGCCGAGCGGTTTCCATTCCGCTGCGCCGTCCGCGAGGGTTTGCGTCTGCGCATTGGCGCGGCCTTCGGCAAGCCATTGCCGCAACTGTCCGGCATTCACCGGCCCATAGACTTTGCCGTCTGCCCCGATGATTTTATACATGCTGCAAAAGTTAACGCATCAGATGTCGATGGACAACCACGCCGATGACCACGAGGGCAATCAACGCCAGATATCCCAAACCAAACAAACCGCCCAAAACAATCCCAATCCAAGCGTGAAGGCTGCCGCCCGCCTCCGGATTCCGGCGTCGAAAGCGCAATCCCAGGATCCCCAAAATAAGCGCTGGAATGCCGAGGAGCACGCCTGCCGGCGGGATCACGGAGAACACGCCCAGGTAATAGGCAGCCAACGCCCGCGCATTTTTGTATGGAATGATCGCGTTCAAGCCATCGGCGGATTTTGATGCGCCGGCGGATGAGGGAATTGGCGGTCGGCCCGATGAGGCCGGCGCAAACGCCGCGGCAAACTCCGGCAGCGAATCCAGAAAGACCCAATCCGTTCCGCCTTCCGGAATGACCGGCGTCTTCTTTTCAACCCGGTTTTCCGCAATCCACTCTTTCACCTGCCCGGCGGAAACCGGGCCGTATTCGTTTCCGTCTGAACCGAGAACTTTATACATGCCAGCATCCTACTCGTCTTCGCCTCCGCCAGTCGCGCGACCGGCGTCCGCGCAGACACCGCGCTTTGCTTCGGCGATGAAGTCCAGTAGAGCTTTCGCCGGGGCGCTGGTGAATTCTTTTTGTGCCTCTGTCACTGCCGCGCGCAAATTTTTCCCGCTGCGAAAAAGCAAATGATAGAGCTGTTTCAATTCCATCCGGACTTCAGGCGAAAAACCGGCGCGGCGCAGGCCGACGACGTTCAGCCCGCAAATCGTGTTGATCCCGGTGGCCATGGTGAACGGCGGTAAATCCTGACTGAGGCCCGCGTTGCCCTGCATCATCGTCAATGTGCCAATGCGCGTGAATTGATGCACGACACAATTGCCGGAGATGAACGCGCGATCCTGCACCACCGCATACCCGCCCAGCAATGCGCCATTGGCCAGAATCACGTGGTCGCCCACGATGCAATTGTGGGCCACGTGCGCGTTGGCCATGAGAAAATTGTGGGAACCGATGATCGTTACCGCGTCCGGCCTGGTGGAGCGATGTGCGGTGACGTGCTCGCGGAAAACGTTGTGCTCACCGATGCGCAACCGCGTCGGCACACCGTCATATTTCAAATCCTGCGGCGCGTCGCCGATGACGCAGCCCGCGTGAAAATGATTGTGCGCGCCGATCGTTGTCAGCCCGGTCAGATAAACGTGCGGCCCGACGATGCAGTTTGCGCCCAGTTCCACGCCCTCGTCAACGACGGCATACGGCCCGACTTGGACCGTCGAATCCAGTTTCGCCTGCGGATGAATAATGGCGGTTGGATGGATCATTTGCAGTATAGATTCACACAGTTGAACCCGGATTCAAACGCTTTTCCACAACGTATCCATGTCTCTCCGCATTCGTCTGAGTCCAAAATCACGAATAAAAATAACCCAGTTCGCGCAACGACGCGTAATCCTTCTGCCGTTCCGCCGTCGCGCGGCCGATGATGACGTGGTCGAGCACGTCAATCTTCAAGAGCTGCCCGGCGCGAATCAAATCGCGCGTCACCTTGATATCCGCCTCGCTTGGCGCCGGGTCGCCGCTCGGATGATTGTGCGCGAGCACGACCGCGGCGGCGTTCGCGGCAATTGCTTTCCGGAAGACCTCGCGCGGATGCACCAGCAATGTGTCGAGCGTGCCGTCCGTAATTTCATCGAGCCGGATGAACCGGCGGCGCGTGTTGAGCGACAACACCTGCAATGTTTCCACATTCCGGAGCAGGTTCCGGGCGCGCAACAGCCGCACCACGGCCTCCGGATGGTCCAACGGCTCCGATTCGTTGCACAATTCCTTGGCCATCCGCTGGGCCAGCTCGAACGCTGCCATGAGCGTCACCGCCTTGTCGCGCCCGATGCCTTTCACCTGCCGCAAATCGTCCACCGACGCCAGCGCCAGCGCCTGGAGCGAGTTGCCGTGTTTCTTTATCAATTGCGCGCCGATTTCGACGGCGTTCGTCCCGTGCAAACCGGTGCGCACGAGAATGGCGATCAATTCCGCCGCACTGAGCGCCGTCGGGCCGTGTTCAGCCAGCCGCTCCCGCGGACGTTCGCTGACAGGTTGATCCTTAAGCCGCAGACTCAGAGACATGAGCGGAGGTTATATGAATCGCCGCGCAAAAACACGCGGAAACTGCAATTTACGATTGACGATTTACGATTTAGGATTGAAGCGCAAATTCAAGGCACCCGCGCAAATCGTGATTCGCAAACTGCATATCCTGAAATGGAATTGCCTGCTGAAAAAAAAACCGACGGCCTGACGCCATCGCAACGCCGCGCCATCGCCGCGCGCGGCAACGTGCTCGTCATGGCCGGCGCCGGCACGGGCAAAACGCGCACGCTCGTCGAGCGCTGCCTGGACTGCCTGGACCGCGAACGCGCCTCGCTCGACGAACTGCTCATCGTCACCTTCACCGAAGCCGCCGCGGCGGAAATGCGCGGGCGTCTCCGCGAACGGATCGAGGAACAAATTCGCGCTCAGGCCGGCGAACCGCACTGGACCGCGCAACTCGCGCTCTTTGACGCCGCGCACATCGGCACGTTGCATGGTTTTTGCCTCAAGCTCGTGCGCGAACATTTCTACGAACTCGGCCTCGACCCGCAACCTGTGGTGCTCGACGAGGGCGAAGCGCGGTTGCTGGCCAATGAGACGCTCGAAGAAGAAATACAAATCCATTACGCCGCTGAAAGCGAACCGGCTCAAGCGGTCCAAAAGTTGATCCAAATCTACGGCGGCGGGCGCGACGATAAAATCCGCTCCCTCGTCCTGCGTTTGCATCATTACGCCCAGACCCGGCCTGACGCCGAAGGCTGGCACACGCGGCAACTGGAGAAATTTACCTCGCCCGAACCGGACGAATGGCGCGCGTGGCTGATGGCCGCCATCCACGATTGGCGCGATGAATGGCTGTCCGTTCTGCAAAAGCTCGGAGCGCCGGTCTCCGACCCGGCGCGTACCCCGCGAGACGAACTTCGTGCCGTGCCGGAGGCCGGCGCTCCAGGTTCCAATGAAAAAGCGGCTGAATGCCTTAAAATCCTGCAAAAGCTGCCGGGGAAATTTTCGCGCCAGCAGGCCGCCGCGACTCTCGGCCATGTTCAAGCTGCTGATGACGAATGGCCACGTGGCAAAAAAACCGCGTTACGCAAGCCGCTCGAAGATTTTTTTGCCGACGCAGCCTTTCTTGCCGCGCTCGCGCCAGTTGAAAGCGGCCGAGATCCGCTGTCGGAGGATTGGAACTGGGTGCGCGGCCACATGCTCGCCCTGTTGCGGCTGACGCAAGATTTCTCTGCCCGGTTCGCCGCGCGCAAGCGCGATGACGGCGTTCTGGATTTCCACGACCTCGAACAGTTCGCGTTGCGGCTGCTTTGGGATTTTGCGGCGGACAAACCGTCGCCGGTGGCGGAACGCTGGCGCGAAAAAATCCGGTTTGTGTTCGTGGATGAATACCAGGACATCAACGCCGCGCAGGACAAAATCATCGAGGCGTTGAGCCGCGGCCGGTTGGCAGTTCCGCCTTCAGGCGGTCCCGGGCACGTGCCGTCTGATGTTGGAACTCCAAACGCGGGCAACCGCTTCCTGGTCGGCGACGTGAAACAGAGCATCTACCGATTCCGGCTGGCCGACCCGAAAATCTTCCGCGATTACGCCGCAGCCTGGCGCGGCAAAGACGGGCAAACGATCCCCTTGACGGAAAATTTCCGCAGCCGCGAGAGCCTGCTTGGGTTCGTGAACTCGGTTTTCACGCCGCTCATGCGCGAAGAAATTGGTGGCGTGCGTTATGACGCCGAAGCGCAACTGCAATTCGGGGCGCCGGAAACGCGCGCGGTGCTGGGCCTGGCCACAGATGCAACGCCGCGGACCGAAT
The DNA here is from genome assembly GCA_050013895.1 of Verrucomicrobiota bacterium. GTDB lineage: Bacteria > Verrucomicrobiota > Verrucomicrobiia > Limisphaerales > UBA11358 > UBA11358. Next base: position 23,396 of record JBEKEJ010000006.1, read on the forward strand.
TGCTTTTGCGTTTCAAAAAAGGCGGGCGCGACGGGGCGAATACTGAAAACGAAACCGGCGCGGACAATCTGGACGGACTGGAGGAAACGGAAAAAGAGGCGCGGCTGCTCGCACAGCGATTGCAGGAATTGAAAAATGCGCGGCATGATATCTGGGATGTAAAACAGAAGTCCTTCCGCCCGGTCGAATGGCGCGACATGGCGGTGCTGCTGCGTTCGCCCGCGAACAAGGCCGAGGCTTACGCAAAGGAGTTTGAGCGGACCGGTGTGCCGCTGGTGGTCGAGCGCGGCGGATTTTTCGAGAGCGCGGAAATCCTGGATTTGCTGGGCCTGCTGCAGTTGCTCGACAATCCATTGCAGGACGCCCCTTGCATCGCGGTGCTGCACTCGCCGCTGGTGGGTTTGTCGCTCAACGAGCTGGCGGAAATCCGGCTGGCGGCAAAGGACGTTCATTTCTGGACGGCGCTAAACCGATTCCACCGTCCACCGTCAACCGTCCACCGTCAAACGGCAGCGAGAGTTTCAAGCTTTCTTGACCGGTTTTCGCGCTGGCGCCATGCGGCGCGGCAGTTGTCGTTGTCGGACTGTCTGGAGGACATTCTCGCGGAAACCCATTTCGCCGAATGGATGGGGTCCCGTCCCCGCGGCGCGCAACGGCGGGCAAATGTTGAATGTTTTCTCGGCCTGGCCCGGCGGTTTGACCAATTTCAGCGGCAGGGATTGTTCCGTTTTTTGAACTTCATCGCGGCGCAACGCGAGGCCGGGGTGGAACCGGAGGTGGCGGGCAGCGCGGACGAAAACGCCGTGCGGCTGATGAGCATTCACCAGAGCAAGGGCCTGGAATTCCCGGTGGTGGCCGTGGCTGATCTGGCCAAGCCGTTCAACACGCAGGACCTGCGCGCGGAAATCATCCTGGACGAACAGTTCGGTTTGTGCCCGCGCGTCAAACCGCCGCACACGGGCCGGCGTTATCCAAGCCTGCCGCACTGGCTCGCCCAACGGCATGAGCGCCGCGAATTGTGCGGCGAGGAACTGCGGCTGCTTTACGTCGCCGTCACCCGCGCGCGCGACACGTTGATTTTGAGCGGCACCATCACGGAAAAAAAATGGCAGACGCTTTGGACCAAACCGGACGCGGTGGCGCCGCGGGAAATTCTCGCGGCGAAATGTTGCGCGGACTGGCTGGGCATGTGGTTCGGAATGCAAAGTGCGGAGTGCGGAGTGCGGAGTGCCGTAAAAGGTGAATTGCCGAATCTCCGCTGGCGGATTGTGGACGACGGCGAATTGTCAGGCCAATCGGCAATCGGCAATCGGCAATCGGCAATGAAATTGCCGGCGTTGGACGACGCGATCATGGAAAAATTACGCGCGATGCTGGCGTGGGAATATCCGTTTACCGCAGCGACGGCACAAGTGGCCAAATCGTCCGTCACCGCGCTGCGCCGTCAGGCCGCGGATGAGTTGGACGACGAGGCCGGGCAGATGTTCGCTTCGCGCCGGTTTGTGCGTGCGGCCAAACCGGCTCACGGAAAACTGTCAGCAAGCGAAACCGGCTCGGCGCATCACAAATTTCTTCAGCACCTCGCGCTCGAAAACGCGAACGACGTTGCCGCGCTCAAATCCGAAGCCGCGCGATTGCAACGGGAAAAAGTCTTGTCCGCCGACGAATGCGCGGCGCTGGATTTGGAAGCCATCGCCGCGTTTTGGCAGTCCGATCCAGGCCGGCGGATCCGGGCCGAGGCCGGCAACGTGCGGCGCGAACTGGCTTTTACCGCGATCTTCAGCCCGCCGGAACTGGCCGAGATCGTCGGGACAAAACCGGCGGCGGGACTTGAAAATGAATTCGTCGTTGTGCAAGGCGTTGCGGATCTGGTCGTCCTGCTGCCAGCAGAAATCTGGCTGGTGGATTTCAAAACGGACGAGATTCGCGCGGGCGAACTGCCGGCAAAAACAAGGATTTACGCGCCACAGTTGAAACTTTACGCCCAGGCCCTGGCAAAAATCTACGCGCGTCCGGTCAGCGCCTGCTGGCTGCATTTCCTGTCACCGAGACGTTCCGTGTCCGTCGATTGATTCATCCGCCCGGCCCCATCCGTAGGGAATGTTCGCGTCCACCGGATTGATGGTGGCGGGTGGAAGTTCGGCGGCGACGCGCTGGAGCTGGGCGGCGTGTTTTTGCAGGGCCATGAGCGCGGAATGCCCTTCGGTGGTCCAAATCAGGACGTAACCATGGTCCAACAAATCCGCCGGGCGCAATCGCTCCTGTGTAAATTCAAGAATGACATAATCCACCTGGTAATCTCGAATGAGCCGGTCCCAGTTGGCGCCGCGCTTTTCATAAAAATCGTCATTTAGTTCAAAGGTGGATTCCGGAAAGGTGGTTTCGTAGCGGCCATCCATGGAGATTTTAATGCGTGGGTAAAGCCGCCACGAGCAATAGCCGCCCCACCCGAAAGGCGTGGCCAGATTTCCTCCAGCCTGGGCGCGTGACAGAATGTCCACCTCACGCACCGGATCGTGCCCCACCGGCGAGAGCAGGACGAACGAGGCATCGGGAAGAAAGTCCGCCGCGGCATAAACGGCGACGGCGCCGTAAAGGATCATCACCGCCAGCGCCGGTTTGAAAGCCGCCCGCAAATGTTGCGGCAGGCACGCGACAAGATCAGTGAGCACGGTCTGCAAAAATGGGCCGGCAAAAGCCAAAGCAGTGATTCCGAAAAACGGCGCATGCCGGCGGCTGTGCCACGCCAGCACCGTGGTCAGCGCCAGCAGGACCAAACCCGGCCAGTTCTTTTGCTGCGTGCGGCGCCAGCCGGCGAGCAGCAGAAGAATCACCAGCGCAAAAAGAATGCGGAAGCTGAGAAACACATCGTTGGCAAAGAGCGGCAGGGGCTGCCATTCGGCGATCCTCGGGCGCGGGTTGAGAAGCGCTGGAATCAAATATGACCAGAACTTGAGGCCGTAAATATTGACCAACGTGACGGCCCCGCAGGCAAATGCAGTCAACAACATGAGTTTGAATTGCCGGCGGGTGAAAAACGCGAACGCCGTGTACACCACGATGGCGCCCAGCCCGGCGACAAATCCACCGTGGACATTGGACCACGCGAGCATCACCAGGGGCAGGACAAGAACCGGCCATTTTCTGCCGGCGCGGATTTCTTCGAGGCCCAGCAGCGTGACGGCAAAAAAGCAATAGGTAAAGGTGTGGCCTCGCAACACGGGAATATAGCCGAGCAACACGCACGCCCCTGCGGGAATGGCCAGCACGAGCAAGGTTCCCCAGGCGCAGCCGATCTTCCTGCCGGTGGCCAGCGCCGCTCCTAGCGCGCCGAAGGCGAGCAGGATCTTGAGCGTCATCAGGCCGGCCGGCCCGAAGAATTTTAGCACGCCAAAGAAAATCGTGCCGGCGCCCCATTCATGTTCGATGTAGCGCGGCAAGACGGGCGTGAAGGCAAAGGTATCACGCACCGGCACGGTGCCGTATTTCCAGACATGCGCCCCGATAGCGAGTTTGTTCCAGAGATCCCCATCGGTGATGTGGTGGGCGGCGAGCACGGCCCCAAAGGAAAGAATTCCAAGAACAACCGCCAATCGGCGCATGATTCGATCCGGTGCCATTTGAGAGTTCATGCGGTCTGAACCGGGGTCAGGCAATGGGCCATTCAGCCGGACTCGGTGGCTTCGAGCGGCAACTGATCTTCGTCCGACTTTTCCTCGGCGTTTTCCTTGAGCCGGACCAGGGCGGGGCGCAACAGCCTGCCTTGGAACGTGTATCCAACGCCGACCGTTTCCGCGACGGCCGCATCCGCCGGCGGTTTTGATTTCGCATCCAAGGCCTGATGGCGGTCAGGATCAAACAGTTCATCCGGCTCGGCCACGAACGGGGTCACACCGACCCGGCGCGCGACGTTGTGGCAGGCGTTTTGAAAATGCGTGATTTGCTCGGCGACCTGCGGCTGCTTGGAATGGACGGCGGCGGCATGCAGCGCGAAAATGTGATCAAGGATGCGCACCAGCACTTGCAGCCACTCGGCTTCACCGCGGTGGAACTTCTCGACTTCGAGCCGGAGCGCGGCCTTCTCGCGGTCGTTCATTTTTTGCATGAACTCGGAGAATTGGCGGACTTCCTCCGTCATCCGGTCGGCGATTTCCTTTGCGCCGGTGGAAGTTTTCTCGGCCTGCGTTTGGACATTTGTCCATTCGCCGGTGGCAGCGCTGATCTGGGCGGCGAGGCGCTCCAGGTCCTGAATTTTATCCGTCACCTCGCCGAGGGTTTTTGCCTCCACGAGCCTGAGAACGGCCCGATAATCAAGAATGAAAGGCGCAACTCCGAGCAGCGCACCGGCCGCGGCGGAGGCAAGGCACGCGATGGTTTCCCACTGAGAAATCGGGCGCGGCGATTGCCAGACGATATAAAACGCGAATCCCAGCAGCAGCGTGTCGCCGAGCAGAAATGGCCACTTCGGAATCTTCCAATTTGTTGCTCCGCTCACGGCGCCAGTTTCGGGGAAACGCGCCGTGAATGCAAGCAAACGCCACGCTGCATAGAGTCCTCATTTGATTGTTGTAGTGTCGGAGCTGTGCGCCGATTTCGAGCCACAGGCTCGACGCTACAGCAAATTAGAACATCACCCCCACGCTTTCTCCTCGACTAAAACCGTGTGTCCGAAATCATTCGGGGAGTGCGCACCTGTGTGATTTTCAATCCGGCAGCTCGTGGCGAAAAGGGCAGGCGCTTTCGCCATCAACTCGACACCATTGGCCCGCAATGCGCGTTGAAGGCCACGACCGCGCCCGACGACGCGCGCCGGCTGGCCGCGGAAGCGGTGGCCGATGGGTTCGAACTCATCGTGGCCGCCGGCGGCGATGGCACGGTCAACGAAGTTCTCAACGGCCTCGGTGACGCACCGGACGGGTTTGCACGGGCGCGCCTCGGCGTCTTGCCGCTCGGCACGGTCAATGTTTTCGCGCGCGAGCTTAACATCCCACTGCGCATCGGGCGCGCCTGGGAAACATTGCGGCAGGGACATGAAACGCGCATTGACCTGCCGTCCGTGGAATTTTCGGTAAACGGTGTCCGCCAAAAAAAATACTTCGTTCAGCTCGGGGGCGCGGGCCTGGACGCGCGGGCGATTGAGCTGGCGGACTGGTCGCTCAAAAAAAAGACCGGCCCGCTGGCTTATGTCATCGCCGGACTGAAAGCGCTGCGCGAGCCGCCATCCAGAATCACCGCCCGCGCGGACGGGCAAAATCTTACGGGCGAATTGGTCCTAATCGGCAACGGACATTTTTACGGCGGACCGTTCGGCATTTTTCCGCAGGCGGACTTGCGCAACGGTTCGCTGGAGGTTTGCGTCTTCCCGCGCGCGAACTGGCTGACGTTGCTCCGCTGCGCGCCGGGCTTGCTCCTGCGGCGAAAATTGCCGGAAAGCCTTGTGCGCCGTTTCCGCGCCAAATCGTTTGAACTGGCGGGTGAAACAACCACCGCCTTCGAATTGGACGGCGAGTGGATCGGCCATTTGCCCGCGGTGTTTTCAGTCGAGCGCGAACGCCTGCGCGTCGTCTGTTGAAACCGGCGGACCTTTTACCCCGAACACCGAAGTTGATGGGGAGCGCACCCGCCCCGGGTGCGGTTTTCCGCGCCCTTCCGCGGCGCGCCAAAGCGCGCCAGCGCGACGGCGGCGCGGAAAACATCGGACGCAGCGAAATTTCCCGAACTCCGGTGTCGGTCACGCCCGCAAGAGGCTGGACGCGAGGCGCGTCCAGCCACACCCGGGGCGGGTGTGCTCCCCAACTTCGGAATCCGGGTTTACTGCTCTTCCAGGAGAAACACCTTCGACGATTTCCGGCTCAAGGCGGATTCAACGCCCCGCATCGCCTGGTAATTGTCAGGACTGATGATGGCCGGAGTGGTTTCAAACTCATCGGTGATGGTGTATCCGCCGATTGTTTTCTTTGCCGTGATGCGCGCCTTTTCGCCGCCGGCCACAGTGAAGTCTTCGCTCTTGGGCGCCACCATGATCCTCTGAAACTCCGAAGGCAGCTCAATCTCGGTGCGGATGGTGTTTTTGCCACCGTGTGCGATGAAC
>JBEKEJ010000007.1:0-28330 GCA_050013895.1 Verrucomicrobiota bacterium
CATACGGTATCTGCACATCGGCATTGGAGCCGTTCAAATGGAAGGCCTGCCCCACCATGCCATTGGTGAAGGTGACGTTTTCCAGTATCCCATTGTTCGTGCCGATGATGTCATTGCCATTGTCTTCCCCGGGCCACCATCCGATCAAGCCGGAAGGCGCAGGTGTGCAAGGCACCACCGTCAATACCGCAGTGGCGCTGTTCGTGGAACCATACAGGTTGGTCACCAGCACCGCATAATTGCCCGCCTGGCTGAACTGCACATCGGCCAGGGTCAGTGATACGTTGGTCGCATCAGCAATGTTCGTCCCATTGAAACTCCATTGGTAAAAGAAGGGTTTGCTGCCAATAGCTGACACCCCAAACTGTACAGTCCCGTCAACCACCACCGTCTGACTGGCCGGTTGCTGGATGATGACCGGCGGGGAGGGTGTAATCGTCAGGGAGGCATTGGAACTGACCGCCACCCCCGCAAGATTGCTCGCCATGATACTGTATGTTCCCACTTCCGCCGGCGACACATTGCTGATGACCAGGTTGGTCGTCGTTGAACCCGCAATGTTACCGCCATCCACCAAGTTCGTCCCGTTATCCCGCCACTGATACGATAATGGCAGACCGCCGGTGACACTCACCGTGAACGTCGCCGTCGCCCCATCGAACACCGCTTGATTGGTCGGTTGCTGCGTAATCATCGGCGGACTGATCACCGACAAATTATATTGTCGGCTCTGCCCGACACCGCTGGTCAGATTCGTGAACCACAGCGTCGCACTGTAAGCCCCCACCACCAGGTTGCTCGCCGCCGTGTTCAAACTTACCGCCACCGTGGTTGCCGGCCCACCGGCTGTCAGCGTGCCACCAGTCGGCGTCGCATTGAGCCAAAGCGATGTGTTGACCAGTGTCCAGGTCAGTGAGTTTGTCCCTGCGTTGGTCAAGGACAAGCTCTGCGCCGTAACTGTAAACGGCCCACCCACCCCGCCAATCGAACTGAAGCCCGAAGCAGGAGTGATGACCAGGGCTTCCGGGTTGGCCAAGGCGTTGATCAACTCTTGTCCCGCCGGCGTCCCCCAACCCGTGCACAAATCATAGCCCGCCACCCCATAAAACCGGCTCGGACTGCTCGGACTGGTGTTGTTCCCCGTTGTGATGTCGTGGAACGCCGACGTGTATTTGGCCCCGCTGCCAATCATGTCCACCAACGGATTGATAAATCCCACCGTCGGCTTGCCCGTCCCCACCGCCTGCTGGTTGACCAGCGCCCCAAACCCTGCCCACAACGGCGCCGCGCAACTCGTACCCCCCACCGTGTAATCTCTCCCGTTGGCCCGCACATACACATTCTCCGCCGTCAGCGCCACGTCCGGAGTGTTCCGCATGGTAGTCGAACCCTGGTTGGCCACCATGCTGATGTTCGTCTGCCAACTCGGGATCCCATACTGCGTGCTGATCCCTCCACCGCTGCCAATCCCTTTGCCACGGTTCCATACCGTCTCCGATACCCATGAACCCTGGGAGCCGCTTGTCGTCAACGTCGTCCCTCCCACCTGCGTGATATAGAGCGTGTCCCCCGGAAAATCGATCAACCCCGTGTACGCATCGTAATCCCCCGAGGCGTTGAAGAACGACTGGCCCTGAGCCGCCATCTGCTGGAAAATCGCGTCTGCCGCCGGATTCGCGCCACCATAACGTTGATACCACGAACAGCTCAATTGCTTGGCCACATTATCGTTGGCCATTCGGTTCAACAGGTCCACCCACGGACTGGGATTGGGCGCCATGTACACCACCACCTTCGACAAGTTCGTCGCCATCGAAATCGCCATCTCAATGTCCAACGACACCTCCACCTCCCCGCCATTGCCACTGGGCCTGCCACTGGCCCCATTTATCAACACATTCGACAATGTCACGCTCGGCAAACCCGCCTGGCTTTCGTAATAGGTGATGTCGCTGGCCGTGTATCCGTCAAACTGCAACAGGCCTACCATCTGGCCCGAACCGTTCAGCCTCGTATCCGGAACGTACGCCGCCCGGAAATCCTTGCCCATATAACCTCCGCCCGGTCCTGAACCGGCGTTTGGTGAAACATTCTGCCCGTTGGCAAGTAGCGTTGCCTGCAATCGCGGCCGTGGCAGCCCGTAATCATCCAGCCCGCTGATGCTCAAAATCGGCACCGTCAAGTCCAGCGACGGCTCAACATCCGGCGCGTGAAACGTCCGCTTCTCGGTCGGATGCTGATACTCCCGTAGCGTCACGTGCAATGCACGTTCGATGTCCGCCACCGACCCGTTTACATCCAGCAACACCCGATTGGGATGCGTCGCGGTGACGCTCAAACCATGGGCCTTGGCAAAGGCAATCACCGCCTGGTAATCCTGTTCGGTCGCTCCGAACCGTTCCGTGAACTCGGCCGGCGTCAGATACTGATGATATTTCGGACTGCCCGGATCGTAGAGTTCCCGCATCAACTGGTTGAGTGCGGCCTGATTGCGCAAAGGCAGCCCGATCGCCAGGTTCAGCCGGTTGGTGCCCGGCAAGCTGCCCACCGGCAACAGTCGCGTCACCGCCGCCGGCACGTGACCGTGCAACACCTGCCTCCCCGTCGTTTGGGCCTCTGTCGTCAACGCAAGCAGCGTCGCCACGCCCACCACCGCAACCAGTCCTGGGACGCTTAACCGACGGGTCAGTTCCTTAAATGCTTTAGGCTTCATAGGGCTCCATCTTCCATCGTCTCCCCATCATCAGGAGTGCCTCATGTTACAGCTCGCCAGACACAAGGCGTTTCTTTCAACAAATGATAAAAGGAATCTATTCCATGAAGAACCACTTGGAAACCAACACGTCTGGCACAGCCTTCGGTATGGAACAGGACCGGTATTTCGCCGGGTCTGCACGCGTTGCGGACTTTCCCATACACATTGACCATTCAACAAGCTAATCACTTAAATGTCAATGAGAAAACTCCGCTTAAAAAGAGAAATTGAAGATAAAAAGTAGGAGTTAGTCCGGCACTTTCTGGCCGTTGGAATTTGGAAGTCGTGTCTCGGCGAACACGTCGGCGAAACGGTGGTGGCGTGCATGTTGGTGGTGGAGCAACAGACGCATCACCAGATCGCCGGCGAGCCGATGAAATTTCTGATGCTGGCGGACTGGACGGGCATGGTGGAGACGGAACTGTTTGCGCAGAGCTACAAAAGTTACGGACTGGCGACGGTGCGGTATCCGGTGCTGGAAGTCACCGCAACGGTCGAGCCGTTCGAGAACGGGCGAGGCTTTTCGTTGCGCGTGTTGTGGGCGGGAAATCCGAGAGTCAGCGGAGGTACGGGCGCCGGATGCCCTCAATGATCTTCATTCATCTCCACATTCCGCATTCATTCTGTCTAAGACCCTTTAGCTTTGCACCTTTGCCGCCGCTGCCGTGACCGCAGCAGGTTTGATGTCCGTGTCGAGCAACTTGCCCAACCCAACCGAGATGCGCGCCTTGTGGTCGGCGTAGTGCCGGGCGGTTGTCGTTATGTCAGAGTGACGGAGAAACCGGCTAGCCGCGTAGATGCCATGCTCCGTCGCAATCAAAGCGCCAATCTCCTTGCGCATTTCGTGAAGCGGTTTGTTGGCTGTCACGCCTTTGGAGCGCAGCCATTCGTTGAGCCGTTCAAAAATCGGCTTGCAGCGGTAGTATGCACGGGGCGAGTCATTGCGCGGGAGGCGAGTTCGCGTCCGCTTTTTTTTGCCATTCCCCCAAGTGACTACGCTGGTGATGATGAACGGTGACTTGCTGGCGGCCTTGAATTGGCGCAACTCGGCAATCACTTCGGGGTCAATCGAGATTTCGCCCGCGCTGTCATGGGTTTTCAAGTGGAGCCAGTCGGTTTCCTCCAGCTTGAGGACACCGTTTTGCCAGTCCACCATGCGCCACTCGGCAAGGTCAATTTCGCCCCGGCGCATCCCGGCGAACAGTCCGAGCAGAAACGCCTTGTAAACTTCCGGCTCTTTCGGTTTCAACTCGTTTCGGGCGGCGGCAATCAGTGGGTGAACGTCCACCTTGGAAACGTATTTCGTGCTGCCGGACTCGAATAATTCCATGCCGTCAAACGGCAGTTTTGACGGCAGTTGCACGCCCTTGACTCGCTTGAGGATGTCCTTGCTGAACAGGGAACGGGCGCAGCGCACATAACTGTTGGCCGTGCGCTTGGCGGAAGCAATGGCGACGGGAGAGTTGCCAGCGTGCTTTACGCGGCGCTGCTGCCACTCGGTCAAGCGGGCGGGCGTCACACGCTCCAGGCGGATGCCGTCAATTCGTTCGACCCACTTTTTATTGCCGCCGTGCCGGTAGTCGTATTTGGATTCATCCCCCCTCACGCCGAAGATTTCGCTGACAATCGTGCGCAGACAGTTTTGGTAATTCAGAAAGGTTCGCAACCGGAGATAGCCAGTGACCTTGACGGCGTTGAGAAATTCACCAACGGTCAGATTCAGCCGGGGTGCGGCGTCCGAATCTGGCTTGAATTTGACGAGCGCGGCATCCCATCCGTTGGCTTTGAGATAAACGTAGATGTCCCGCGCTTTGACGGCGGCGGCGGCTTGGTTGGCCGTGCCGAGATTGAACCAGCCCTCTTTGCCGACGTGGAACAGGCGAACCTGCCAGATCGGGATTTCGATTTCGGTTTTGCCGTCCGGTGCCAGATAAGAGCGTTTGCGGAGCCGGCCAAGCCAGTAGTCCTGATGCGTCTTTGGCAATCGGCCTTTTCTGCGAGCCGGAGCCGTGGCGTCACACTGTCCGGTTTCTGTCCGGTTTTCCCTGTTCCGAACTGTCTTTTTTAGTTCTAATCTGGTTTTCATAAATGGCCTTGAAATCATTGTGCCACCGTTGTTTTATGCGGTCAATTGTGAATTTAAGCGAACGGGAGCGAATATGCCAGCGAAGAACTTCGGATCAGAAGGTTGCAGGTTCAAGTCCTGCCGGACGCGCCAATGAAATCAAGGGGTTTCTCACGTTCTGTCCGCCGACAATTCCTCCAAGCAGTATCAAAAGTAGTATCTCGCCCGTCTTTTGGGTCACGCGGCAGCGATGGTGAAATGAGACGCCAGCGATGATTAGTGTGTTGCTGGCATTTTGGAAAAAATCGGGAAAATTGAAATAAAAATGGTTGGGAAAAATGAAGCATGCGGGCATAATGCTGGGCAAACCTATATTTTTGACAATCCGTCACCCGCGCAGCGCTAGTACATCGAGGTGCGCGAAAGCAAATTCCTGTCAGTACAGATGACAACGAAAATGAAAGCGATGACGTCTTCGGAGCATTCAGGGGCGGATCAGCTGGTGATGGTGGCGCGGACGGACCTCCGCGCCGGTGCCTTGCGGCTCCCAGGGTTGTTAATGCAATGCCTGACCCATATGGCGCCAGCGACTGCCCTGCTGTTCACCATTCAAGTCACCACGAAAGAAACGGGTCTCGCCGCTCCGGTGGCGTATCTCTTCGCCTTCCCCATCGTCATCGTGCTGGGCGTCTGCCTCATGCAACTGGCCAGATGTCTGCCCTCCGCTGGCGGCTACTATACGTATATCAGCCGGACCGTGCATCCGCGAGTCGGGTTTCTGGCTTCGTGGCTTTATTTCCTGTACGATCCGATACTGGCCGGCTTCATCCTGGCTTTCATGGGCTCGCAGTTGGAACAAGCCTTGAAAGCAAGCTACGGCGTCAACTTCCCATGGTGGGCCTTTTTGCTGCTGGCAGGAAGCTTCGTCGGCTTGGTGACCTACCGCGGAGTTCGGGTCTCGGCCAAATCCATGGTTCTATTTGGGGCGGCGGGTGTGGCCATCGCGCTGGCTCTGAGCCTGTGGGGATTCTTTCAGCCGGGGCCGGGAGGTATCACTCTTTCACCCTTCAACCCGGCCAACGCCTCCAGCCGCAATGGCTTGGCCTTGGCGGTGATCTTCTCGATTTTTGCCTTCAACGGCTGGGAGTGCGGTGTTCCGCTGGCCGAGGAAAGCGAAAATCCGCGTAAGAACCTTCCGCGCGCGATATTGATCGCCATTATTGTGATGGGCGTCTTTCTGGTATTCGGCTCGTGGGGGCTGCTGGTGGGCTGGGGCACGGACAAGCTGCCGGACTTGATCAACTCGCAGGAGAACCCGACCTTTGTGCTGGCGCGGCGTTACTGGGGCGGCGCCTGGGTGCTCGTGTTGCTGTCCTTGCTGAATTCGATTGTCGCCGCCTCGATTGCCGCGACCAACGCGGCGACGCGTGTGTGGTTCGGCATGGCCCGCTCCGGGTCTCTGCCACGCGCGCTGGCCAAGGTGCATCCGCGGTTCAAAACGCCCGTCAATGCAGTCAGGCTGCAAATTATTCTCACCTTTGCCATAGGGTTGGGGCTGGGCTTTTGGCCGATAAACTTATTCGAATTTATGGGCAACGTGCTGACGTTTGCCCTGATTCTGATTTTCAGCACGGCCAATCTGGGCGTGTTTCTGTATTACTTCCGCCAGCGACGGGAGGAATTCAACATCGTGCTCCACGCCGTTTTCCCGCTGCTGGGAACGCTGGCCGTTTTGTTCGTGGCTTACGTCTCGCTTACCCCGTGGCCTAAGCCGCCAGTCGCTTACGCTCCGTGGGTCGTTGTGGTCTGGCTCGCGCTAGGTGTTCTGGTCCTGATCGCGATGAAATTGACCGGCCACGCGGACTGGCTTGACAAGGCGGGTGACGCCATTCAGGAGCGCCCCGAGACTGCCGAGGAAGCCGAACAGCGGTCGCTGTTGTAAGATCGCGCGGGTTCGGCTTGCCGGCTTGTTCAAAGAGAGATCATCTTATGTCGAAGTTGTGGAAAGGCGCCATGATCGGGTGCGGGTGGTTTGCGGAAAACCATTTGGACGCTTGGCGGCGGATTCCGGGAGTTGAAATCGTCGCTGCGGCGGATCTGCGCCTTGATCGTGCCCGGAAGTTCGCCGCCAAGGCCTATTCGTCCGCCGAGGAAATGCTGGACCACGAACAGGTGGATTTCGTGGACATCGTCACGCACACAGCCTCCCATCTTCCGATGGTGCGCCTGGTTGCCCAAAGAAAGCTCCCCATGATTTGCCAGAAGCCGCTGGCGCCGGACTGGCAAGGCGCGCAGGACATCGTCCGCGCGGCCGAATCGGCCGGCGTGCGGCTCATGATTCACGAGAACTGGCGCTGGCAACCGTGGTTTCGCCAGGCGCATGTCATGATCGAGCGGGGCGACATCGGCGCTCCCATTGGCTATGGGTTGCGTTTCCGCAGGGGAGACGGGCTGGGCGAAGAGCCCTACCTGGAGCAGGCGTATTTCCGGAAAGAGTCCCGCCTGATTATTCAACAGGCGCTGGTGCACCTGATGGATACCGCCCGCTTCCTGTTCGGCGACGTGGATTCAGTCTTTGCGGAAACCAGCCGCCGAAACCCGCGCATCGTGGCCGAAGATCAAGCCATCATCGTTTTGAGCCATGCCAGCGGCGTGCACGGTTGGGTTGACGGCAATCGCTTCCTGAACCCCAATCCGCCCGGCCCGGCCATGGGCGATACGCAGATCGAGGGAGAAGCCGGCGTGATCCACATTCTCGCGACGGGCGAAATCTTTCTCAACAACGTTTCGGTCTGGAAGAGCCCGTTCCCGCCGAAGTTATACGGCGGGGATTGCGTCCGCGCGACGGAGCTCCACTTTATTTCCTGCCTGAAAGACGGCTCTCCCTTCGAAACCGGTGCGCGTAAGTACCTGCGCACATTTGCGGCCGTCGAGGCCGCGTATCGGAGCGCGCGGGAGCACCGCAGCGTTCCCCTCTCCGAGCTCGCCGACCCGGCGTAGACAAATTTAGGGCACGCTTGTCAAATGCCTGCAGCGTCAGGCATATCCCCTTCTCCGGCGGGTTATGCCCTACCTTGCCCCATCGACTGGAAGGCCAATCCGCCCCGCGCCGGCGCCTTTTCCTAGCGCCCTCGCCCCTCCAAGGCGAAGACCTCCGCCACGTGGCCTTCGCGGATCCCATACATCCGTTCGTTCAGATTTATCGTGCCATCGGAATAATGCACCCAAAGCTCGATTTTGTCGCCGACCTCCACTGGCGCCGACGGCGTGTGTAGGTCGATGATGCCGTGTTCGGCGGTCAACTTGTTGACCACCAGCCCTTCAAGGTCCTTGACGGTGGGCAGGCCGCGCTCGCAGCTCAGGGCTTTCACGCCGGCATCGACCACGATGCGTTCCCCCTCGGTCTTGCTGATCACGGTGGTCAGCATCGTGAGAGTGAGATCGAAATCCGTGCAGCATTTCCGGTAGCTGGTATCCATGAGCAAGTAGGAGCCGGCCTGGATCTCGGTCACGCCGGGATAGCAGCCAGAGATGGGATAGGTCCCGGTTGTGCCGGCACTCACGATTTCGATCGGAAATCCTTCGTGTTCCAAGCGGGCCTTGGTCTCCATCAGAGGCCGCATGGCGCCGACGACTGCCTCCTCTTTTTCCGGACCGGGCGGCCGGCGCGAGAGGTGGCCCTCGTATCCCATCAGCCCGCGCAATCGCAGGCCCTTTTCCACCACCGCCCGGGCCAGCCGCACCGCGGGATCGCCCGGCGGTACCCCGCAGCGATGCAGACCCACGTCGACGTCCACCAGCACGCTAAGCGGCGTTCCGCCGTTCCGGCCGGCGCGGGCCAGCTCATCCGCGATCTTCTCGTTGTCGACGCACACGATCACCTCCGTCTGGCGAGCCAGTTCGACAACGCGGCGGAACTTCGCCGGATCCGCAATTTCATTCGCCAACAAGACGCTGCGCACACCGTGATGCACCAGGCACTCGACCTCTCCCAGAGTGGAGCAGGTGAGGCCGATGGCGCCGGCGTCCAGTTGCCGCGCGGCCAGGCGCGGGCATCTATGGTTTTTGAAATGCGGCCTGAGTTTCGCTGGCACGTTGCGGAAATAGCCGGCCAGGCGCTCCAGGTTGGCTTCCATGCGGTCGAGGTTCACCAGAAGGGCGGGGGTTTCGATTTCCTGCTTGGTCATGGCATGCGTTCCTGTTCGGATTGGCGGGTGGTCTGTTTCGTACAGAAGCAAACTAAAACAGTGCAACCGGATTGAAAAGCGAGCCGGTACCTTTTGGCAGGCGCAGGGGCGCGGCACAGACCATGAATTCCCAGCGCTTTTCCTCTTTGCATATCTTCGCCAAGTCCTCGAGCTGAAGGCTGTCGGCGCAAGCCATGCCCATCGCGGCCAACTGAAGCGCGTGCAGCGGGCTGGCGAGCCCCTCGACGTTTGAGGGCACGGTTTCGCCGTCGCCGTCGGGCAGGAAAGCGGCTATCTTCCTTTCGTGCATCCATAACGCTGTGGAGGCGTGTAAGCCGGCGCGGCCCTGGCCCGAGTAGCCGCAGTTCCATGGGCCGAGTTCAAGCCTCCGCCTGTGGTGCCCCGTGCGGAAGAGCAGTATATCCCCTTCGCCGAGGCGCACCCCCTCGGCCTTTTCCGCCGCCTCCAGCTCGTCTGTTGTCACGGCTTCACCCAACTCGAGCCATTTCTCGCCGCGCAGCCTCGGTATGTCAAGCAATACGCCGCGCCCGGCGATGCCGTGCGCATAGGTCGTTATGTCCATCGCCAGCGGCCCGTCCGACGTGACGAGGCTCGTGGGCTTGCCGTTGTAGAGAAGGCCCATGTAGCTGACATGGCAGAGCGCGTCCATGTGCGTAAAGCAATCGCCGTGGAATTCGGTGGCCAAATAGTCCAGCGCGAAGCGCGGCTCGCCCTCCGGCCTTATAACGTCATGGTTGCGGATCAGATGGCGGGCGGCGGGCCGGGGATTGTCCGGCCCGGCCACGGTATTTATCGGTATGGCGAGGGAAACGGTGCGGCCCACTTTTATGAGTTTGGCCGCCGCCGCGATTTTATCTGGACTTATGTAGTTGAGCGTGCCGAACTCGTCATTCTCTCCCCATCTGCCACGGTTGTTTACTGCCTTGAACAGCTCGTCGAATTCTTTCCTCGTCATCGGCGCGGCTTTCATTTTCAGTATCTCCCTTCAATTAAGGCAAATTTGTCTTCGTCCTTGCCTTCGCACCCGCCACGTCGGTCTCGGACGGATCGACCAGCAGTCGAAAACCATCGCCGCTGATGAGCGTGCGCGTGCAAAGAACTTTTCGCACCGCCTGGTCATTGCTCTCACCCCAATACCGGTTCCGCGGGAGATTGCCGATGGTGATGACATCCGAGTGTTTTGCTTTGGAATTGGCTTAGCCTCTTGTTGGCCGCAGCGTTTGAGCGGCTTGACGAAGGGCTGCGTTCGCGCCCGCCGTGGCGGCGAGCAGCGCCACGCCGGCTTGGGTGAGAAAACTGGCCCGGGAACATTGGCCGTCCGCGGCATTGGCTGATTTCATAACTCGACCGGATGATGGGACGCGCCGGTCAGGCGATCGCTTTTTCCAATTCTGCGCGCTCTGCGGCAGTCATCGGGATTTTGTTTCCCGCTACCTCGAGATTGGATTTCAACTGATCCACAGACGCCACGCCGATGATGGCAGCCGAGACGGGCAATCCCAGGGTGTAACGAACGAGGGACTCGGGCAATTGCTGATGATCGGTCTGATCATAGTACCACTTGGCGGTTTGTTTGAATGGATTCCCGCTGGCGAGGCACCCTACGCCGCCGCCCATGACTTTCATTGCGATAACGCCCAATTTCTTGGCATTGGCCAGTGGCAGCAAACTTTTCCGAAAAGGTTGGCGACGGACCACGGGGTTCAGCGTCGTCAACAGCGTGTCGAAATCGTAGCGCTCAATCGCTGCCTGCAATTTTTCGGCACTCTCATGGCCGGTCACGCCGATGAACCGGGTGACCTTCTGATCGCGCAGCTTACGCAGTGCGGTCAGCACTCCGTCGGGTTTTTCCCAAGCTGGGATATCCTCCTGCGACGTAACGCCGTGAATTTGCAGCAGGTCAACTTGATCGGTCTGCAGGCGCTTGAGACTCGCTTCGATGCCGCGCATCGCGCCGTCATAGCTTCGCTCCTCGAGTTTCGTCGCCATGAACACTTCCTTGCGGCGACGGGCCAGAACCTGTCCGTAGTTCTTTTCCGATTGGCCGTCGCCGTAGCCTGGCGCGGTGTCGAAGTAATTGATTCCCAGATTCAGCGCTGCCTCGGACAAAGCGACCGGATCGTGATCCGGTCCCGGGGCAAACTGCATGCCGACGACCCCGCCCAGAGCCAGGGCACTGACCTCGACGCCCGTTTTGCCCAAAACGCGTCGCGGCACAGAAGGCTTGCCGGGCGCGGCAATCGACCGGCGCTCATCTTGTGCCGAGAGGACGATCGGGAATCCGACAGTGGCGATCGCAATGGATTTGAGAAATTCTCTGCGTTTCATAATCTTAGAAGGTTGGCCAATATTAACACGCGCCGCAACGATTACAAGGAATAACTGCCGGGGGCGCCGGCCACTTGGGTATCCGCGCCGCCTTGCCTTAATCCGGTGCCTTCATTCGGCTTTCGGGTTTCGAATGACAGGCTGCTTAGTGGGACGATGGTGTCTTCGTCCTTGCCTTCACACCCGCCAGGTCTTCGAGGATGGTGATCACGGCGGAATGGTCGAGGCCGCCGCGGCCGGCCGCCAGAAGAGCGCTGTAGAGCTGGCGGGCCAAGGCGGTCCCTGGCAGCGGGACATTCAGTTTGTCGGCGGTTTCGAGGGCAATGCCGAGGTCCTTATACTGGACGGTGACTCTGCCGCCCGGCTCGAAATCCCCGACGATGATTTTTGGACCGCGCACATCCATGACGCGGGTTTGGGCATAACCGCCGCTGAGGACCTTGAGGATGACTGCCGGGTCCACGCCGGCTTTGGCTCCCAGCACCAGAGCTTCAGCCAGGCCCACGTAATTAAGCGCGACCTGGATTTGGTTGCAGGCTTTAACGATCTGGCCAGCACCGTGCGGGCCACACAGGGTGATGGTTTTGCCCATCGCCTGGAAGACAGGCCGGACCCGGTTCAGCACTTCCTCCGGACCGCCCACCATAATGGACAGGGCAGCCTGTTGGGCTCCCAATTCGCCACCGCTGACGGGAGCGTCCAGGCAGCCAACTCCGACTTTGGCGAGTTGAGTGGCGATCTTGATGGCAGTAGCCGGCGCGCTGCTGCTCATGTCGATAAACACCAGGCTCTTGTGGGCGCCAGCAATGACGCCGTGGCTACCCAAGGCGGCCACTTCGGCGGCTTCGGAACTGGTGACCATGGTGATGACCACATCCGACGCGCGGGCAACCTCGGCGCAGCTTTTGGCTGGAGCGGCTCCGCGCTTGACCAGCGGTTCCATCGCGGTGGCGACGACATCAAATACGGTGAGAGAATAGCCGGCGTGCAACAGGTTGCCGGCCATGTGCCGGCCCATGATTCCGAGTCCGATAAATCCGATCTTTGGTTTCATTTGAGAATCTCAAACACTTTGAGCAGTGCGTCTTCGCCACCGACGTTGCCCGGAAAAATAACGTAAGGAATGCCCGGCAATGGACTGTCATCGGGCGTTCTGATGACCGGCACCCCGGGCAGCAACTGGCCCAGGACACGGGCATGGCAGACACAGAGGCCGCGCACCAGAATGTCATGCGAGGTGATGCCGCCCTTGGCCACAAGATAGGAAGGCTTCATCGGCAGCGCACGCACCAGGTCGGAGAGGAAATGTGAGATGGTCTCGCCGGCGCGCAACCGCTCCTCCTTGGACTCGAACTTCAGTTCGGAGCGGGAGGTGAAGACCACGGGGGTGATGCCCTTTTGCCAGATGGTGTGAATTCGATCCAGCAGTGGTCTTTGCAATGCCTGGCCCGAGGCCAGTATGTCAGAGACGGCCAGTTCGACGCCCTGGACACCACTCGCGCCCAACAATTTGCCGAGCTGAGCCGTGGTTCTGCCGACATGCGACCCGGCCACAAACAGGCCGGGACCGGTTCCTCGGACGATCTCCTTCCCTAAAAACGGCTTGTCTGGAATACCGGCCAGAGCCTTCACGACGGAACCAGCGCTTTGAAAGACGAATCGCTTCCCGGCGGCAACCTGCTTCAGCACCGCCCGCGCGAAGCAGTTGAGATCGGCATAGGTCTCCGCGTTGACCACCACATGCCTGCGATTGCTTAGTTTCTGGAGAAAAGCATCCAGTTGCCCCCTCCCCTGCCTTTGCCCACCGTTGGGAGCCTTCGATTTTGGACTTTGGACTGGCGGGCGCAGCCATTCTAACGGGATGCACCGCACGTCCGCCGCCCGGACTGCGCCGTGCGTCTTTTCTTCGATGTAATCCGGCAGGACCGCAGTGCGATAGCCGAAGACCGAATCGCGGGCAAACTCAGTTTCCGAAACGGGGATGCGGCGGCCGCCCTCGACCAGATAATGCGTGTTATCGGCGGTAACTCGGCCGCACTCGATGAAGGCGGGCACCAGAAAGACCGCATCCGCCGGCCGGCCATCCTGCTGTTCCAAGCCGAGCAGAATCGTTTCGATTTCGGCCGGGAAATGGTTGCGCAGCGTCGAATCAGAGCGGCTGACGAACACCAGCGAACAGCCGAGGTCCTGGTTCACCTTCAGCACGCTGGCGACGATCTCGCCGACAATTTGCCGGGCCTTCTCGGCGCTGTAGGCTCGTGTATTGGTCAGGACATAGAAGAACCGCTGCTCGTCGGTGAGCGCCATGCGCAGCGTCGCTGTGTCCCAGCGGGTGAGCAGGTAATTCCCATGAACCGTCTGGATGCCGGTCGGGTCGTCGTCAAGCACGACGATGCGGATGAGACTGTTACTGATAGAAAATTGCTTTTTTGCCCGGCCACCTGTACTGAGCGCTACGCGGGGGACGGAGAATTCGTTTTTTGTCCCGCGGATCATGGTGCGATGGTGGCAGAGGGCAGGTGCGAAGTCAACCGGCAAGTCCTGCCGTTTTTTCGGCTGCGAGCTGCATCGTGGGTAAATTTTGTTGGGGTACCAGTCATAGTAGCGGACCATTTGGGCGCCTTTGCGGAGGATGTGCTGGGTGATGGCGGCCAAAAAGTCGTTGGGGCTGAAGAACTGATAGGATATTGCTTTTTTGCCGACCACATGTACTGAGCACCGCGCGGGTGAAAAGCGCTACGCGGGGGAAACCAGAACAACCTCGCCGCATACGTGGACGCCATCTGGGCATCATCGATTGGACAGCGGTCGAAGAGAGGTTCAAGGCAGCGGCGAAGTAGCTGCCCCTTTTAGAAAGTCACGTTCTTCTGCTCGGGGACGATGAACGGTGGCCTCTTTCTCTCCAGGAGGGCCTTGATGCTCTCGGCGCAGCGTTCCGCCATCTTGCTCCGCGTTTCCCATGTCGCCGACGCCATATGTGGGGCGAGGATGACGTTGGGTAGTCTGAGTAGTTCCTCGCCCAGGGCGATGGGCTCGACCTCGAAGACGTCCAGGGCAGCACCGGCGATAACCTTCGATTTGAGCGCCTCGGTTAGAGCCTTCTGATCGATGACGGGCCCCCGGCTCGTATTAATGACTATCGCGCTCCTCTTCATTGCGGCGAACTGCGGGGTGCTCAGTAAACCTCGTGTCGTCGGAAGGAGCGGGACGTGGATGCTGATGATATCCGAGGTCTTGAGTAGCTCCTGGAAGGATACGTAGGTGATGCTGTATTGTTCCTCCAGATCCTGTCGGCGGATGGTATCGTAGTAGATCATCTTTACTCCGAAGCCTTTCCCTCTCTTCGCGGCTTCTCCGCCTATTCTGCCGAGGCCGAGGAAGCCTAGCGTCTTGCCGCCGATGTCCCAGCCGAATGGAAAGTCCCTCTGCTTCTTCCCCCACTCCTCACGGGTGAACCTATCGGCCTCGGGGACGCGGCGCATCCAGCCGAGGATCAGGGCCCAGGTCAGGTCCGCAACAGCGTCGTTGAGGACATCCGGGGTGTGGCAGACGTAGACGCCACGCTTTGTGCACGCCTCCACGTCGACTGCGTCGTAACCTACGCCGAAGCGTGAGACGAGCCTCAGTTGGGGTGCCCTTTTGAGGAACTCCTCGTTGACGCGCTCCCAAAACGCCATGAGGACCACCACGTCCTTCAACTGGTCAGCGTAGTCGCCACTGACTCGGATGACCTCCGCCAGTGGGCGGAACCTGTCTATGACATTCTCTGGGAAGTTGTCGGCGTCGGCGCTGATCAGGACCTTCGGCTTCATTTAACCGACTGATAGGAAATTGCTTTTCTGCCCGGCTACATGTGCTGAGCGCTGCGCGGGAGACCGAGAATTGGTTTTTTGTCCCGCGGATGATGGTGCGATGGTGGTAGAGGGCGGGTGCGATGTCAAACGGCAAGTCCTGCCGCTTTTTCGGCTTGGAGCTGCATTGTGGGAAAAGTCGGTAGCCGGCGCAGAGGGCGCGGCGCGCTCTGACCCAAACCGGCGATTCATTAATTACATCACCCGGTCCAACAGCGGTTCGCCCCGGACAAAACGATTGAGGTTTTCAAGAAAATGGCGAACGAGCATTTTGAATTCGTCCGCGTGGCCGCCGGCAACGTGCGGAGTGATAAAACAATTCGGTTGCGTCAAGAGCGGATGCTCGTCCGGCAACGGCTCTGGTTCGGTCACGTCCAGCCACGCGGCGCCGAGGCGGGCCGAGCGCAAAGCCGCCAGCAGCGCGTCTTGATCCACCGTCGTGCCGCGGCCGAGGTTGTAAAAAATAGCTCCGGGTTTGGCGGCTTCAAATCGCGCCCGGTTGAAAAAACGAAGCGTCTCCGCGCTGGCTGGCAGGATGTTGACGATGTGATCGGCTTCACCCAACACCGTCGCCAATTGATCCTCCGCGATCACTGCCACACTTTCATCGCCGCGCGGACGGCGACGGTAACCAATGATTTTCATTCCAAACGGCTGCAACAATTCCACCAGCCGTTTGCCTATCGCGCCATGGCCCACAATTAAAACAGTTTCTCCGCGCAACGTCGTGCTCGCAGCGCGCAGTGCCAGCCAGGGGCGGCTTCCCCAAGCCGTTCTGGTCTTCAGCGCAAACGGCAATTTTCTCGCTTGCGCCAGCATGAAACTCAAAACGTGAACGGCGCAAGGCGCGGCGAAGACGCTCGAACTGTTGGTCACTGCGATTTCGCGTCGCGCCGCCAGCGCGCGAAATTCCGGATGGTCGTAACGCGTGAGCCCCGCCGAACTGACGTGAACCCACCGCAACCGTCCGGCTCCGGCGATCGCCTGCGGATCCGGCTGACCAAAGGCAACGTCTGCGGTGGCAAACTCCGAATCCCGTTCGGCCACAGTCAAAATGGAAGTCGCCGGTGTCCTGGAAAAAATCAATTCGTGCCCGGCCGTGCCCGCGTGCAACAACTCCCGCGCGTCCGGCGGCATTTCAATGTCCACAAAAATTCGAAGACCATTCACGCAGTTGGAGAATAAACGAGGTTCAAGCGCGAAAGCAATTCCTCATCGCTGAATGTTGCCGTGATTCTCCGCGATTCACCCCATTTCCACGTCGGCGTTGTGCCGCTGGCCATCGCCGGTCGGACGCAGGAAGTGGCCGGAAATCTCCGCGCCGTCCAGTGTGATGCGGCGCACTCCCTTCATCACGCCGCGCGGATTCCGCACTTCGATCTCAAAAGCTTCGCCGCGAAAGACGCGCGTGACTTTGAAGCCTTTCCACTTGGCCGGAATGCACGGGTCAACCCGCAGTCCATCGTAATCCGCGCGGATGCCGGGAATCCATTGCGTGGCGGCGTGGTAAGTCCACGTTGCCGTGCCGGTGAGCCAGAAAATTTTCGTGCGGCCGCCGCGTCATGGGCTACGATGATACCAATGGCCGGCGCCTACGAACAACTGCTCGACGCGGCGATTCAACATCTGGAGTATTTGAAATCGCGCGGCGTGCGGCATGTCGCCGTGTCACCGGAAACGCTCCATGCCTTGTCGCAGCCGCTAGCAATCGGAACGCCGGCCTCCGGCCCGGCACGTGCAGAAAGACAGAAACCCGCCGGGTCGGAGACCGGCGCTCCACAGCCTGTAGCCGAGCAAACGTCCTTGCTCGCGTTGCCCGGCGAAATTGTTCCCGGCCCGATACTCGATCCGCAGGCAAAGGCCGCCGCGTTTGCCGCCTTGCGTGAACGGGCCTTGGCCTGCGTCAAATGCGCGCACCTCGCGTCATCGCGCAAAAACGTCGTGTTCGGCGTCGGCAGCATTGACGCGCCACTCATGTTCATCGGCGAAGCGCCGGGCGCGGACGAAGACGAGCAGGGCGAGCCGTTCGTCGGCAAGGCGGGTCAGTTGTTGACGAAAATCATCCAGGCCACGGGATTGCAGCGCGCGGATGTTTACATCGGCAACATTTTGAAGTGCCGGCCCGACACGCCCGGCCAATCCGCGGGCAACCGCAAACCGACCGCCGACGAGATGGCCACGTGCATTCCGTATCTGCACGAGCAGATTGATTTGATCCGTCCGCGCGTCATCGTCGCCCTGGGCGCGACGGCGGTGGAAGGGTTGCTGGGCAAGACCATCGGCATCACGAAATTGCGCGGAACCTGGAAAACGTATCGCAGCATCCCGCTCATGCCGACGTATCATCCGGCCTATCTGCTGCGCAACCAGGCCATGAGCGAGAAACGCAAGGTCTGGGAGGACATGCTGGCCGTGATGGAAAGACTCGGCATGCCCATCAGCGAAAAACAGCGGCGATTTTTCCTGAAAGCCTGATCCGCGAATTTCGCGAATTAACGCTAATTTTTTATTCAATTTTTCAATTCGCGCCAATTCGCGTAATTAGCGGATTGAAATCCAACAACACATGAGCCGTCGCCGGAAAATTTTAATCGCCGTTGTTGCAGCGTTGGGCGTGGGAGTTCTCATAGCAGGCCGTTAATAAAGCAGGAGACGCCGTGAGGAGTCTCTGAATTAGTCCGTGTTTTCAAGGAAGTTTGAGCCTCGTTACCTCGGCTCCTACAAAAATGGATATTTTGAACGGGCTGCTAAGTGGCCGCGCTGCCCATTGTCACGCCACTAACACTGATGATAGAAGCCTCCCTCGGATTTGAGCCATTGGAACCTTGCCTTAGTAGGTGACGCGTTAAAGTGCGCACTTGCTCAGTTGGATTGTCGTTTTGGAAATCTATGCAGGAGTCGAAGCACAGTGGTTTCCACCCCGTTCTCGCTTGGTGTGAAAGTGTTAACAACTGCACCAACCACACCCAGACCTCCAGTTTGCAGAACCTCCTTGTCCCGCCACATGACAAGGCCTTGCTGTTTGTCGAAAACAAGCATGTCCATTTCCACGTTAAACGTCCCGATGATTATGTTTGAATGTTTCGAAAGATCCCCAAGAGCAAAAAGCATAACCCACCGAGCCTCAGGTGGCCCCACCGTTTTAATCCAGTCTGGTTGGGCTTGCTCGACGTCTTCCGCCGTAATGTTAGCCACAAGTTGAGGATCGGCCAAGAACTGGTAATTATACCTGCGAGTCTTAAAATAATACTTCGTGTTTCTTGTAAGTATAGTGTAGGATTTGGCGTCTGCATTTTTCGTGGGAACTAAATTAGCCAGTGGCAAGACGTAGAGCGTGTCAATACTTTGAGGGTTGAAACCAGGCGCGACGGACAGGGGCGGTTTTGTTGCGCATCCGCCGAGAAACGCGGTTCCCAGCGCGGTCGTTAAAATGAACAATCCTACGTTGTGCCGTGTCACGTTGATCATTGGTTTTTGAGTTGAGGTTGGAGAGATGAATACAACGTCTTAACCGTCTGGGAGAAATCTTTCTTTCCAGGTTGCGGAACACCCCGCAACAAGACGTATTCTTGCCACAGAAAGCGTGATGATCGGGCATCAATCAAAGCCGCATGAAACCGCGAAGTGGTCGTATCTGCTCCGGCTGCACCAGAAAAAATGGGATCAACGTAGGGGCCGGGGCCAATTTTAACCCGAATATATTGCGCGAGGACAATGGCGCCTGCTTTGGAGTTGGTGCCAACCAGTTCTCTGACATTCTCCAAGACTTGGCGGTTCGGCGTGGATAGAAAGAGCAGATGCGAGCCGGCTGCGATTTTTTCAAGCAGGATCTTGTCACCCTGCAAGATAGCGGGGTCGGCACCAGGATCAAAGGCTTCGACCCCTTTCGTCCGTAGTGCGGCCAGTGTCATCTCGGTCAAAGCTCGCGCGGTTTGGGGGCCATTGTATCGCTCCTCGTCCAGTGGGGTCTGTGTTGCGAGGTCTTCAAACGTGATGCTGGGTGGCAACACGCAAACTTTCGTGCTGACTTTGACCGGCGGATATTTTGATACGGCGGCTGCTCCAACAATATGATCCGAGGAGACGCAGCCTGATACTAAGATGATGGCGATTCCGAAGCCAAAAACGCTCTGTAATTGAAGGAAAATTTCTTTTCCGTTCGCGTTCATCAAAAAAAGGTTCTAGCATCTATTTGAAGGGGGTCAAGCTTGTTCTTTCGGGCTACCCGCGATCGGCTGCCATTCCACGTTGACGTGGACGACAGGCCGCCTGAGTTCCAGAACCCAATCCATCATGTATCGGTTTGCGGACCCTGAATACGTGTAAAATCCACTTCGCTGCCCTGATCTAAATTACCCGTCACTCTTGCTCTAATTCGCCGCCAACCGTTTTTATCTGGTTCGGCGTCTCCAAAGTGATTGCCAAACCGTGCAAATTGAAGACGAAGCTCCTTTGTATTCGCGCCCGAAGCCGCTTGCCCCAAATTCATTTTCCGCTATAACACAGCCCAATGCTCAGAGCCGTTTTCCAACCGCTCATCGCGTGGTATCTGGCCGCGCTCAAGACCGCCGGTTATCCGGTCATCGTGCTGCTCATGGCGATGGAAAGTTCCGTGCTGCCGCTGCCGAGCGAGGTCATCATCCCGCCCGCCGCGCATCTTGCAGCCACGGGACAGATTCCGCTGGGCTTCGCGGGCATCGTGCTCGCGGGCATGCTCGGTTCGTGGCTCGGCGCCACCATCGTGTATTGGCTGGCGCGGGTCGCCGGGCGTCCGCTCGTCGTCCGTTATGGCCGGCTCGTTTTGTTTCCGCCGGAAAAACTGGAAAAGGCCGAACACTGGTCGGCGCATTACGGCGCGATGGGCGTGTTCATTGCGCGGTTGCTGCCGGGGGCGCGGCAGCTCGTCGGCATCCCCGCCGGCATCGCGCGGATGGATTACAAGTTGTTTTCCCTCTTCACGCTGCTCGGCTCGGGCCTCTGGTGCGCGGTGCTGTGCTACATCGGCGTGAAGGCCGGCCAGGACGAAAAGCTCATGCACGGCGAGATGCGTCACGTCATCCTCTGGCTCGGCGGCGCGGCGCTGGTGCTCGGCGGACTCTATTATTTCTTCGTCCATCGCCATTTGACGAAAAAGGAAAAGGTTTGACGCGAATTACGCGGATTGACGCCGATGCAGTTCGCGAGAATTAGCGTAATTCGCGTCTAAAAAAATCTTTGCGCCTTTGCGGCTTTGCGTTGAAATTCCATCGTGCCTGCGACCGAAACCATCCGCAAAAAGGTCAGCGCGCTGCCGCACAAACCGGGCATCTATTTGATGAAGGACCGGTTCGGCACGGTCATTTACGTGGGCAAGGCGCGCGATCTGCGCAAACGCGTCAGCCAGTATTTCCATCCGTCGCGCCGGATGGGCTGGGACCTGAAATTCAACGCGCTGGTCGAGGCGATTTGCGATTTCGATTTCCACGTCGTCCGCAGCGAACCCGAGGCGTTCCTGCTCGAAGGCAAGCTCATCAAGGAATTTCATCCGCGCTACAACGTCAGTTTCCGCGACGACAAACGGTTCCTGATGCTCAAGGTGAATCTGAGCGACCCAATTCCGAACTTCGCCTTCACCCGGCTGCGGAAAGACGACGGCGCGCGTTATTTCGGGCCGTTCTCGAATTCGGGCGCGCTGCGCAATACACTCGCGCTCGTCCGGCGGCAATTCAATTTGCGCGGCTGCCGCGCCTTCACGCCGGGCGAGGCGGACTACAAGCATTGCCTCTACGCGCATTTAAAATACTGCACCGCGCCGTGCATCGGCAACGTGACGCGCCAACAATATCTGGAGCAGGTGAATGCCGCGTGCGACTTCCTCGAAGGCCAGTGCCACGAAATGAAGGAACAACTCGAACTGGAAATGAAAAAGGCGGCCGCCGTGCGGGATTTCGAAAAGGCCGCCGGCCTGCGCGACCTCATCCGCGACCTGAAAGAAACGACCACGAAAGAGCGAAAATTCGAGCGTGTGCCTTACAGCTTGCCTTTTTCCGCCAACCCGGAGAACGAATTGGCCGAACTTGCAAAAGTCCTCGATTTGCCGAAGCCGCCGCGGCGCATTGAAGGTTTCGACATTTCGAACATCAGCGGCACGTTCGCGGTGGCCTCGCTGGTGAGTTTCAGAAACGGCCGGCCCGACCGCGCGAATTATCGCCGGTTCAAAATCAAGACCGTCGAAGGGCAGGATGATTTTGCCTCAATGGCCGAGGTGGTTTTCCGCCGCTATTCGCGGCTGAAAAAGGAGATGGAAGATCGGGGAACGGAGACGGAGAAAGGCGCGCGAAACAAATCCCCAACTCCCAACTCCCAACTCCAATCTACTAATTTTCCCGATCTCATCATGGTTGATGGTGGAAAAGGTCAATTAAATGCGGCCTGCGCCGAGCTTATAAAATTAGGTTTGGGGGAAATTCCCGTCATCGGGCTGGCGAAGGAGTTCGAGGAAATTTATCTGCCGGGCGAAAGTCAGCCGTTGCGGCTTGGGCTTGACCATCCGGCGGTGAAATTGTTGCAACGAATTCGCGACGAATCCCACCGCGTGGCGAACAGTTACAACGCACAGCTTCGCATCAAGCGGATTTCGGAGAGCGTGCTGGATGAATTTCCGGGCATTGGCGACCGGCGCAAACAGGCGTTGCTGAAGAAGTTCGGCTCGGTCCAGCGATTGCGGACGGCGACGCTGGAACAAATCGCCGCCGTGCCCGGCTTCGGCGGCAAGGCGGCGATGGCATTGAAGCAGTTTCTGGAAGCGCGCTCGGATGTGCGTTAACGCCTCATGGCGTCATTCATCAACCATTTCCAGCGCTCATTTTGCCGTCACCACGACGTAATTCTTTTTGCCTTTGCGGAGCAGGAGATGTTTGCCGAAAAGCAGATCCCTCGTTGTGACCGCGCGCTGAAAATTGGTTTCGCGGACGTTGTTGACGTTCACGCCGCCGCCTTCGATGTCCTTGCGCGCCTGGCCTTTGGATGGACACAAACTGGCGTGAACCAAAAGTTCCACGAGCGGAATTCCCGCGCCAGCCAGTTTTGGCTTCTCAATTTCCTTCGTCGGCACTTCACCGACGATTTCATTGAAGATGGTTTCCGCAATTCCCTTTAGCTCACCGCCGAAAAGAATTTCACTGGCGCGAATCGCTTCCGTGGCGGCATTCGGGCCGTGAATCAAATCAGTGGCGGCCCTGGCCAACGCCCTGTGCGCTTCGCGGGCTCCAGGGTTTTCGGCATGCTTCCTTTCCAGCGCTTCAATTTCCTCCTTCGATAGAAACGTAAAATATTTCAGGTAACGGATGACGTCGCGATCGTCGGTGTTGACCCAAAATTGATAAAATTTATAGACGCTGGTTTTCTTGGGGTCGAGCCAGACGGCCCCGGCCTCGGTCTTGCCGAACTTTGTGCCGTCGGCGTTGGTGATGAGCGGGAGCGTGAGGCCGTAAGCCGGCTTGCCCAATTTCTTCCGGCAAAGGTCAATCCCGGCGGTGATGTTGCCCCACTGATCGCTGCCGCCGATTTGCAATTCGCAGTTGTGATCGCGGCAGAGCACGTAAAAATCGAACGCCTGGAGCAGCATGTAGCTGAATTCGGTGTAGCTGATGCCCACCTCGCGGTCCTCCATGCGCGCGCGGACGCTTTCCTTGGCGACCATCTGGTTGACGGAAAAATGCTTTCCAATTTCGCGCAGAAAATCGAGGAACGAGACGTTCGCCGTCCACGAGGCATTGTCCATCAAGCGCGCGGGATTTGTCTTTGTGTCAAAATCGAGCAGGCGTTTGAGCTGTTCTTTGACGCTGGCAATGTTGCGCTCCAGAATATCCTTTGTGAGCAACTGGCGCTCCTGCGTCTTGCCGCTGGGATCGCCCACCATGCCGGTCGCGCCGCCGGCCACGGCAATCGGATGATGGCCAAGCAACTGAAAGCGCCGCAACGCCAGCAACGGCACGAGGTTGCCGACGTGCAGGCTGTCCTCCGTGGGATCGAATCCGCAGTAAAGCGTGACCGGAGCAACGATGCGTTTGGCCAGTTCCGCCGCGTCGGTGCAATCGGCGACCAGCCCGCGCCATTTCAGTTCTTCCAAAATGCTCACGCGGACAGGTTAAATTGGACGCGGGCAAATGCCAACACCGACTTATGCCGCGTGCTCGCGTCCCGCAGGCGGGATGGAGTTGCCAATTGACTTCAATCCTCCTCGTTCTCCTGCTCGTCCTCGTTCTCGAAATATTGAATTCGAGGACGAGAACGAGAATGAGGAGGAGGAGGATTGGATAACTTTGAACTTTGAACTTTGAACTTTGAACTTAAGCTTTGCGCGATGTCGCAGATGCTCAAGTCATCCGGTTCCATGGCCGCCGCCACGCTCGTCAGCCGCCTGCTCGGCATGGTGCGCGAGATGGTCTATGCGAATTTCATGGGAGACACCCGGGTGGCAGGCGCGTTCAAGCTCGCGTTTCTCATCCCGAATTTGTTCCGCCGGCTGCTGGGTGAGGGGGCGTTGACGGCGGCGTTCGTCCCCATTTTCAAGGAGAAGGAGAAGACGCACGGCGAAATCGAGATGTGGCGTGCGGCCAATGCCGTGATTTCCGGCCTCGTCATCGCGGCGACCGCGGTCATCGGCGTGGTCATGATTGGCCTCTCGATTGCGCTGGCCGTTCATCAATTCAGCGAGAGTACCGAGCTCATGCTGCGGCTCCTGCGCGTGATGTTTCCCTACATGCTGCTCGTCTGCTTGGCGGCGGCGTTCATGGGCATGCTCAACGCGCGCGGACATTTTTTCATTCCAGCCATGGGCGCGACGATGTTGAACGTCGTGATGATCGCGTCCGTGCTCTGGCTCGCGCCCGGGATGGGACATGAGTTGCACGAACAGATCTTCGCGCTGGCGATCGGAGTGCTGGCGGCGGGTGTGGCGCAGGCGGCATTTCAACTGCCGATACTCTGGCGCGACGGCTTCCGTTACCAATGGGTTTCACCGTGGCAAAATGAAACCGTCCGGCTCGTCGTGACGCGGATGATTCCCGGCGCCATCGGGGTCGCCGCCTTTCAAATCAACGTCCTGCTGACGCAGGCCATCGCCTTTTACGTGAGCCCGCAGATCAACGCCTCGTTCGATTACGCCGTGCGGCTGATGGAACTGCCGCAGGGCATGTTCGGCATTTCGCTGGCGACGTATCTGTTGCCGACGCTGGCGGGGCTGGCGGCGGAGAAAAATTATTCCGAGTTTCGCGCCACGTTGCGGCAAGGCATCGGCACGTTGCTCTTTGCGAACGTGATTGCGGCTATTTTGCTGGTGGTGCTGGCCGAACCGATCATCCGGCTGCTGTTTGAACACGGCAAGTTCACCGCCGATTCCACCGGGCGCGCGTCGCTGGCGCTCACGTGTCTGGCGCCGGGACTGATAGCATTTTCGGCGGTCAACATTCTGGCGCGGGCATTTTTCGCGCTGGGCGACACCAAAACGCCGATGAAAATCAGCCTGGCATGCTTCGCGGTGAATCTGGTCTTGTCGGCCCTGCTGGTCGTGCCGTTGCGGCAAGGCGGACTGGGCATCGCCAACACCATCACGTCCATTTGCAACGCCAGCCTGCTGCTGTTCGCATTGCGGAAAAAAATGGGAAAACTCGAAATGAAACCGCTGCGCGCCACATTTTTGCCGCTGACGGTCGCCGGCATTCTGGCCGGGCTGGCAGCTTGGGGAGGCTGGCGATGGTGGGAAAATTCTCTTGGACACGCGGCCATCGCATTGAAGATCGGCGAAGTGTTCGTGCCGGCGGCTGCGGCGGGATTGATTTATGCCGCCGTCGCGCTCGCGTTCAAAATTCCGGCCGCCAGGGAGATGATGGAATTTGCGCTGGCGAAGTTCAAACGGTAAGGTACGCAGTCCTTTGCTCGCCGAGCCTCTGTCGCATCTTCACCGTCGGCGCGCACGGAGTGACGCGCCCCGCCTTCAAACCGGAACAACCGTCATCCAGCAACTTTGCCCGAATCTTGATTTGAATTTTTCCACCAATGATTCGGCGGCGGTCTGGTTCTCCGCGATGGCAAAGGTCGTCGAACCGCTGCCGGACATGAGCGCGGCCAGCGCGCCGTTCGCGCTCAGGAATTCCTGGAACAGCGCGAGGACGGGATATTTTTCCAGCGCGGGGGCCTCCAGCGAGTTGTAAAATTCGCCGCCGGCAGCACGCCAATCCCCGGCCTGCAGCCATGCGATCAATCTTTCCGCGCGTCCCCGCCGTCCGTTCAGCGCGTCCGGGAAGCGCGCGAGCGCCTGATAAGCCCAGGGGGTCGAAATGCCGAAGCCGGGATGAATCAGCAGGAAGACCCTGCCGCGCAGCGCCGGGAAGAGATCCAGCGGCTGGATTTTTTCGCCCCGCCCGGTGGCCAGCGCCGGCCGGTTTTGCAGAAAGAAGGGGACGTCCGAGCCAAGCGCGGCGGCGACTTCGGTCAATTTTGCGGGTGAAAGCGGCCGGGCAAACAGTTCGTTCAACGCGAGCAAGGTCGTGGCGGCATTGCCGCTGCCGCCGCCGAGTCCCGCCGCCAGGGGAATCTTCTTTTGCAGGTGAATGCGGACCCCGTCGCGCAGGTTTTGTAGTTTCAAAAACGCATCCGCCGCCCGATAGATGAGGTTCCGGGAGTCAACCGGCAAGGCCGGTTCGTCGCAGGTGAGATGAATTCCATTTCCCCCGCGCTCAAAACGCATTTCGTCAAAAAGACCGACCGGCTGCAGGACAGTTTCAAGTTCGTGAAAACCGTCGGGCCGTTTGCCGAGGATGTTCAGCAGCAAATTGACCTTGGAGGGGGATTTCCTTTCGAGGTGCATTCCTTCTTTAACCACGAAACACACGAAATGACACGAAATTCGGGAAGATCTTTTGTGTGGTTCGTGTATTTCGCGGTTTCACGCAAAACAAAACGCGCCAACGGATGATGGTTGGCGCGCTGATGAAAACGGATTCGAACACGGTCAATTGCCGAATACTTTGAACCGGCTTCCGGGAATGAACGGCGCGACATCACCCCCGCTGAACCCGGTATAGGTGTCCGTGTCAAACAACGCGTCCGAAATCAGCCCCGGCTTGTAACTCTCCGGGATGGCGGGCTGGGGGGTGAGATAATGGGTGAACATCGGGTCGTAAGGCGGCAGCGGAAAGGTGACCACCTCAAACACGCCCAAGCCGGTGCGCGCCAGTGAACGGTCGAAGCCGCGCACGGCGCCCACCGTGTAACCGGCGTCCGGCGAGTCGAGCACCGCCGTTTGCTCGATGCTGCGGCGCATTTCGCCCATGCGGACGACTTCGAAGACGTTACCCATGCCGCGGCCGAGTTTTTGTTCGGGCCCCGCACAACCGGAGGTGAGCAACACGGCCAGCGCGGCGACGGTGAGAAAAAGCATTATGTTTCGCATACGTTTTTTCGAATTGACGAACGGAACTTACGCCGAATCCGCCGGATGTAAAGCGCGAATTAACGGCCGATAAAAGCGGGCCATCAATGAAAATAGTGCCGCAACTGTGGCAGGCCATATTCATAGCCAAACCATGTCAAACTCGCGGCCAACAATAAAATGAGTAGCGCAAGCAGAAGTGAGCGGCGCGCCCTGGCCCGGTCGGGCTGGTCCCAATACCACGCAATCCAGACGGTGATTTCGTAGAGCAATTGCAGCGGCACGAACATGACCAGTTGCGTAATCGGTTCAGGCGTGGTGAGCACCGCGCCGAGAATCAAATTGATCACAATCATGTACCGCCGCGCCTTCGACAGCGTGCGGTAGCTGAGCACGCCGATTTTCACCAGCGTCAAAATGACCACCGGCAGTTCAAAGCCCAGTCCCATGCCCAGCATGAACTTGCAGACGAAACTGATGTAATCCTCTGCCCGCCATTGGAACGCGCCGAAACCGAGCCACTGCGAGTAGAGTTGTGCCGCCGCCAGCGCGACCGGCATCAAGGCGAAATAACAAAAGGCCACGCCCGCGAGGAACAAGCCGAACCCGATCATCAAGCCGCGATAAACGTATTTTCGTTCGCGCATCTTCAACGCCGGGAAGGCGAAGGCAGCAACGAAGTAAAAGATAAACGGCGACGCCAGGACCGCGCCGCCATACAAGCCGACTTGAAACGCGACGACAAACCCGCCCGCCGGGCTGAGATTGATCAAATCAATTCTGGACCGCCGCGCGCCGGCGGCGGCGTCCGGGTCGGGATTGACCCGCCAGCCGAGCACGCGATTGGTTCCAATGACGAGCGGCTCGATTTCAACGGCCACGAAACGGTTCGTGCCGAGGTTCAGTGACTGCTGCTGTTCGGGCGTGAGTGGGAAATTGCCGAGCCGGTTCGTGCCGAAACTCACGGCCACGATCTGGTTGGTGCCGAAGTAGTGAATCCGGGTGTGCGTCAATGGCCATTTGATGATGCGAACGACATCGTTGGCGGCAAACAGGCAGACCAGCATTCCCAGAAACAGCGCGACGATGCTCTTGATGAGCACCCAGCGGAAATCTTCGAGGTGTTCGAGAAAGGTTTTGACCGGGCCGCCCTCGGCCCTGTCGGGACGCTCCGGTTCGTTATCGCCGGCCATGTCCGGAAATTTGCCGCCCTCAGACCTTCGGCGGGTTGGAGGGCTGCGAAACGGTTGGGCCGGGCTGGGACTGGCCGTTCTTCACGGGTTGATTCTGTTGGGCGGGTGCCTCGTTGGCCGCGTTTTGAATTTCATCCGTCACCTCGCGCGCCCCCTTCTTGAATTCCCTGATGCTCTGGCCCAGACTGCGGGCCAGATCGGGGATGCGTTTGGCGCCAAACAAAAGCAGGACGGCCAAAACCACGATGACCCACTCCCATCCACCGAGAAAAGCAGCTAACATGGCATTCATAAGTTTTGTCTAGCTTCAACAAGCCTACGCCCGTTTCGGAAAATAGTAAAGCGGCAAAAGGGCCGCGTTTTGCCGGCAGGGCGCGTCACTCCGTGCGCGCCGACATGCTCTTCGCGGCGGACAGAGGACTGCCCGCCCTGCCTTTGGCGTTAAAATTTACGACCCTGCCTTCGGATGCAGGAGCACGAAATCGTCCCGGCGGTTTTTCGACCAGGCGGATTCGTC
>JBEKEJ010000008.1:0-26130 GCA_050013895.1 Verrucomicrobiota bacterium
ACAACTGGCAGTCCAGCATGTGGGAAATCCAGGTCAGCGGATGCCAGTTGGCGACATGGACATGGGTGAAGGCCCAGACGATTCCCTGGAGCGTCAGACCCCGGCTGACTTCCGGGTTTTCATACACATATTCGTTGTCGTCGAAATTGACAAATCCATGACGGAGCGTCTGGCCGAAGACCAACCAGATAATGGCCGCCAGAAAAATGCAGACACCGGGGACCGTCCAGCGGTCGTGCCAACCGGCAGGACGGCCTTCGAATTCCGGCGGGTGGCAGTCTGCCGCTCCCGGCATTTTGCCGGCCGGCGAAACACTCCTGCTCGAACGCGCGACAAGGGATTTTTTCCTCGATCTTCGGCTCATGGGTTGAACTCATGATCAAGGAAACCCGCGCAGGGTGACAAATAAAAAAGGGTTGGCATGGGCCGGAGCTTTGATTTTTTTGCCCTGTGCTTGAGCCTTTCCCTGTTTTCGATCCGACGCCGACGACCTCATCCAGTCCCGAAAGAATCCAAGCCAGCATGGTTTCACAGCCCGGCGCGAGAATCGACACATGGTGGCTCCGGCGCATACGGTTGGCCGGCCACCAGTTCTTGCAGACGAGCTTTCCGTCTGGCGTTCAACAGCGTCCTGCGTCCGCACCTGTGGGTTTGTGGCTGCAGCGTGCCCCGTGTCTTGAACTGCCGCCGCAACCCGACATGGATGCCTGCCGCAGGGGCCGGAAGCAGTTTCTCACACGAGGCCGAATGCCGCTGCGCGCGGCCATTGCGAAATCACCACCGCCACCGTGCGGATAAGTTTTGCGGACGGTTCCCGGATCGCCGGAAGCCGGCTCTTTCTGCCTTCAATCCTTTTCCGCAACGGTTTCCGCCAGCCGATAATCACCCGTCAATGCCGGGTCGCGCGAAGAACCCCCGACTATAATCTTATAATCGCCCTTCTCCGCCACCCATGACTTCTGGTCCGGGCTGTAATAGGCAAACGCGCCGCGTTTCAACGGTATGGAAACCTTCTGCGTCTGCCCGGCCTGCAGAAATACCTTCTGAAAGCCTTTCAATTCCTTTTCCGGACGCGGCACGCCGGCGTTTTCAGGATGCCTATAAGGCGCTGCCAGCGACGCGCCTTTTGGCGACTGCGCATAGCGCAACGCAGCGGGTTTCTCAGGATGCACATAGACCTGCGCCACCTCCGCCCCCGCCACCGCCCCGGTGTTCTTCAACTCAAATTCCACCGTCACCCCCGTCTCACCCGGAACCAGTTTCAAGCCCGAATACTCAAACGTCGTGTAGCTCAACCCGAAACCAAACGGATACTGCGGCTCAATGTTTTTCGTGTCAAACCAGCGATAGCCCACCAGCAGCCCTTCCGCGTAAACCTCCGTCCCGTTCGTGCCCGGATACGCCCCCAGCGCATGCGCCGGTGAATCGGACAATTTCTTCGGAAATGTCGCCGGCAGTTTCCCCGACGGGTTCACGTCCCCGAAGAGGACCCCGGCCAGCGCGTTGCCGCCTTCCATGCCCGGATACCACGCCTGCAACACCGCCGGCACCCGGCCCAGCCACGCATCCATCTCCACCATCGTCCCTTCCAGCACCACAATTGTCCGCGGATTGGCCACCACGATTTTCTGGATCAATTCGTCCTGGCCATACGGCAGTTTCATGTCCTTCCGATCCGCCCCTTCGCAATCAAAGCCCTCATCGTGGTTCAGCCCGCCGATGTAAATGACCGCGTCCGCCGATTTCGCCGCGGCCACGGCGCGATCCGCTAAATTCGTTTCGCCGTTCTTTTGATAACCTTCGGAATAAACAATATTCACGTCTTTGCCGGCGCGGCTCACGATGCCTTGCAACGGCGTGATTTCGTAAAAGGCTTTGATGCCCGAGCTGCTGCCGCCGGCCGAGTGCAGGCGAACCGCGTTTTCACCGATGATGGCGAGAGTTTTGATGTTGACCGTATCGAGCGGCAGCGCATGGTTTTCGTTTTTGAGCAGAACGAGGCCTTCCTCGGCCACGCGGCGGGCCACCATCTGGTGGGCGACGGTGTTCAGCGAGCCATTGGTCCGGCCTGGATCGAACACGTGCGTGGCAATCATCACGCGCAGATTGCGCCGGACCTTGTCATCGAGGCCGGCCATCGGATAGGCATTGGTTCTCAAGCCGTCGAGATAAGGCTGGGTGAAATATCCAGTCCGGCCGTTTTCGAGGTCGAGGCCGTTGAGCGCGGCTTCCCGCGTGTCGTGCGTGCCGCCAAAGTCGGACACGACCAGGCCTTTGAAACCCCATTGGTCCTTCAGCGTTTTGTTGAGGAGATAATCGTTTTCGCAGCAGTGCTGTCCGCGCAACTGGTTGTAAGCCGCCATGACCGACCATACCTTGCCCTCCCGCACCGCGGCCTTGAACGCGGGCAGGTAAATCTCGTGCAACGCCCGTTCGTCCACCTCCACATTGATGCGGCTGCGCTGATATTCCTGGTTGTTCAGGGCGAAATGCTTCACACAGGAGGAAATGTCCTGTGATTGCTCGCCC
Source organism: Verrucomicrobiota bacterium (assembly GCA_050013895.1). GTDB lineage: Bacteria > Verrucomicrobiota > Verrucomicrobiia > Limisphaerales > UBA11358 > UBA11358. The sequence goes on from JBEKEJ010000008.1 coordinate 2,530, forward strand.
TGAATGAACCCCACCGCCATCCGCCCCGCCAGGAATGGGTCTTCGCCGAGGTATTCGAAATTGCGGCCGCACAGGGGCGTCCGCAGGATGTTCACGCCGGGCCCGAAGATGATGTCCTTGCCGCGCTCGCGGGCTTCCTGCCCGATGGCTTCGCCTTCGCGGTAGCCCAGCTCGGGGTCCCACGTCGCCGCCAGGCAGATGCCAACGGGCATCGCCGTGGAAAAATCATCGGTGCGTCCGGCGGACTGAAAGCCGCGCGGATTGACCTCCTCGCGCACGCCGTTCGGCCCGTCGTCCATCCAGCGGACTGGGATTCCCAGGCGCGGAATGGCGGCGGTGGTGAATGTTGAATTGCCATGGACGAGTGAAACTTTCTCTTCGAGCGTCAGCCGCGAAAGCAAATCGTCGACACGCGTTTCGAGGGGCTGATTAGGGTCGAGATAAGGGGCTGGGGATTCCGCGCCGATAACGGAAGCGCCCGCCGCCAGGCACAATGAGAGCAGGTATGATTTCATAATCGTTTTTCGGTCACCGGTCACTTCAAAACGGACCACTCGGGAGTGCGGATTTCATAACAGGTTCATGGGTTGATGCAAGGGGTTTTTGTTTGTTCTGTTAACAGGCGGGCGCAACTTCGTACCACCACCATCCCGGCCAAAGGCTGCGGAAAGAAACGCCGCGTTCACGCGGCAGCATGGCAGAATGGGAGCCTCTGCCGGCTGAAGCCGGCGTTCCTTGGTGGTAGTGTCAAATTGCGCCCGTAACAGGCCGAACTCCGGCTGCCGGATAAGGGTGCCGGAGCCGGGCTGCGCCGGCGGTTCAGGGCGTTATGGACGGCATGAAGCCCTGCTGCGCTGAGAAGCTGATACTGTCGGTCGTTGAAACAGGCGCGCCGGCGCCGATAACCGGGCCGCCCGCCGGAAGCCATGCGTCCGAATCGAAGTTCGGGTTGGACTGAAGCTGGCAGTCTGCCCTGCAACACTCGGGTTGCTGCATACAAAACGAGTGCCGCGCGTTCCGTTCAATACTTCACGAATGTGTCCCAGCCATCGCGCAAGACAACCGGTTGGCGACCGTTGAAATCGTCATACAACGGGCGGATCGGCTGTGTGGCGTCGTTGTTGTTTTGCGCAACGCTCGCGGCGAGGATGCGGATGTCCGGGTTGTTCGGCAAGGTCAACGTTCGCGCGCCCGGCGGGAGCGGAATGCGATATTTGAACAGGTAGCTGTAGGAATAGACCGCGTCGCTGCCGTCGGCCAACCGCCGGTGCGAGCAGAACCACGCAAGCGGGTCGCGTTTGATGTAGCCGCTGGCGATGCCCGCGAGACGGTTGGTGACGTCGTAGCTGAGTTCCGGCACCGTGCCTTCAAAATTGCGATTGTCCCACTGGCCGATGTAGCCGGTCCAATTCTGGATGTGCAACGCCGTCGGCCGTCCATCCACCGCGAACGTGCCGTCGGCATCGCCGTTCACCGATTCCGCCAGCAGATAAAGTTCGTTGCGCGGGCCCGCCGGCAATGAAATCGCCTGGCCTTGACAGGAAACGGCATTCTGATCATCGCGGCCGCGCGGGCCAATCTGGAACCTGATGTCTTCGGCCACAACCGTGCCGTCGATCATTTCGGCCGGGATGGTCGATCCGGCGCCGTCGAAATTGCCGTGATGCTCCGCCCCGCGCGCGCTGAAGGCGTTGAGATTATACGGCAGCTCCACCGGCACACAAACCGGCGGCGACAGTCTGGCCGGCGGCGTGAGCGTGAGCGACAGCGAACGGAGCTGGTAAGGCGCGAAGGCCAATTTCAATTGGCCGCCCGAAACGCGCAACGGGTTCAAGTTTTTTTCAATGCCGGAGACTTCGATGGCGTTTTCAATCCCGCCGGCGGCCTCGAGTTTCACACCTCCGTTCTTTTTCCCGTTCAACTCCTGAAGGCGGACGATGACTTGATGGCCATCCTCGGCCAGCTTGATGGTGCGGACGGCGACCTGATCGGAGCCGACCTGCAACAGGCTGTAGCTTTTTCCGAGTTTGCCTTCATGCGGCGCGGTTTTGAACGCGAGCAACGGCTGATTCATCCGCAAAGATTGCCAGTCTGATTTTGCGGCGCGCCAATCGCCCGCGTGACCGTAAATGCCATAAACAAAATCGTGCCGGCCCCAGTCCTGCGTTTTCTGCTCGCTGTATCTGTCGTTGCTGGGGGCATTCTCGACGCCGGGCGTGTAAAGCAGCGTCAGGCGCAGGAGATTGTCCGCCGGCTTGTCGCTGCCGTATTTCGCGTCGTTCAGAATGGAGACGCCGTATTTGCCGTTTTTGTCGGTGAGATCGAACCACTGGTGGCTTGGCACCTCGTATTCTCTGGGGTTGTTGTTGCCGCGCTGGATTTTGCCCAGGTCCCAATTGTAAGTCGCCAGCGGATTGGAAACGGTCAGCGGAAACTCGGCCTTCAATGCGCAGGTCTTGCTCTGCCAGTCCACGTGATTGGCAATTTCCACCCGGTCGCCAGCCGCCCCCGCCGCGAGAGAAATGGTCTGCGTGAAAATGGAATTTTCAGCTTCACGCTCCACCTCGACGGCCACGCGCACGGGTCCGCGTTCAACGACGCGGAATTTTGCCGGGCCGCCGACATAATCGCGCGGCGGATTCTTCTGGTCGGTCCAGTCCATGTTCCAGGCCGGGTGGTGGTCCGGGTGCTCGGTTTGGAAATCCAGCCGCGCCGGGGCGGAAAGCAGTTCGCGTTTGGCCGGCTTGTCGAACACGCTGGCGATGTCGCCCGCATCGTTCAGCGTGACGCGGTAGCGGTTATTTTCCAGTGAACGCTCGCCGACTTTGAGAGGGGAAGCCGCGGCGGGGGCATCGGATTGCTTCACGGAATACACCGCGAAGCCGACCGGCGGCGCTTTGGCGATAAAAAGAAAGCGGGCCTTGTTTCCGTCAGTCGAAAGCAATTGCGCCGGCACCGGTTTGCCGTTGCCGTCGAGAACCTGCACGCCCGACGGCGGCGCGGCGAATTCCAATTCCGCTTCGGTGACGTCTTCGCGCCCGATGGAAAGCGGATTATAGATCACCAGCGGTGTGCCGTCGGCGCGGGTGTCGAGACCGGTCGCGACCGCCCCGACGGAATTTCGCAGAACTTCGGCAAAACTGTTCATCGCGATGACCTCGTCGTTCCAGCAATATTCATAGACCTTGGGCAGCGAGGTGCCGGGCAGCATGTCATGGAACTGGCAGGTGAGCACCAGTTCCCAGGCGTGATGAAGTTTCTCGCGCGGATAGGGCGCGGCGCCGAGCAGATCGGCCGCGATGGCGGCGCTTTCGGCCTCGTTGGCGAGCAGTTCGTTTTCGCGGTTCCACCGTTTCATATAACCTTCCGAGGTGATGGAGCCGGCGGAATGTTGCGTGAGCAGGAGGTCGCCCTGGTATTTCGGCAGATGTTTTTCTTGCGAGTCACTGATGTCGTTGAACATCTGGTCGGCCCGCGCTGAAATCACCCGCATCGCGCCGGTGGACGTGACGCTTTTCTGAATCCATTCCACCGATCCTTCGTCCGGGGCGCCGCCGCGATCGCCGACGCCGTAATACATATAGTCGGCATACACGCCGCTTTTGGCGCCGTCTTGATCAAGGCGCGTTTTCCATTTCTCGCTCAGGGCCAGATCGGTTCCGATTCTCGTTCCATAGCTGCCCGGGTTGAGCGCGGCGATGACCGAGTTGCCGTCCGGCCCGACCCAAACGCCGACGTTGAACGGGATGTCCACCACCGGATGCCACGTCAGTTTCTGCGTGGAGAAACCCCGGACGCCGCAATGCGCCAGCACGGACGGCAGCGAGGCGGGAAAGCCGAAGCAGTCGGGGAGCATGAATTCGCTGCTTTCGGTGCCGAATTCCTTCATGAAATATTCGTGGCCGAACAGGATCTGCCGGATGAGCGACTCCGGCGACGGCACGTTCACGTCGTTTTCCTCCCACGAGGTTCCGGCGGGGAACCAGCGGCCTTTGGCGACCCACTCGCGGACCGTGGCGAAATCGTCCGGGCAATATTCCTGCATCAGGCGGTAGCGGTTCGCTCCGCTCCAGTTGAAAACATAGTCCGGATATTTTTCAAACAGCGGCACGTTGTCGTGGACCGTGTTCGGCAGAAATTCCCGGACGACCTGCGGATAACCCCAGCGCCATTCCGTGTCGAGGTGCGAATAGCCGATCGTGTAAAGCGTCCGACCGCGCGACAAATCCAGCGGAGCGTTGGTCTGGCCGGCGCCGGCGCAAACAACCAGCGCCAGGGTGAAAAGGCAAAAGGCGAGTCTCGATTTTGGGGTGCTCATATATTTTAGCGTGAATTCGGTGTGAATTCCGTTGATTCCTGTTGTGTGGAAAATGGCCGAAACGCTGTCTTTGTCAAGCGATGACGGGCTCCCCTCATCGGTCCAAACACCGGATTCGGGTATGCTGGAATTGCGGTCTGGACACTTGCGGTCGTTTCAAACCTGAAGCGATTTGCGCAGGAACGCGCACAGCCCCGTTGCGTCCATTTCCTCCTCAAGTTCTTGTCGGAAATGTTCGTCCATGACGCGGCGGGCCAGCCTGGCGAAAATCTTCATGTGCTCGGTGGCGCTGTTGGTCTCGCGGATCGTGAGCAGAATCACCACACGCACGGGCTGCCCGTCCAGCGAACCCCAAACCACCGGTCGGCGCAACTTCAGCACGGCGAGCGAATTGAATTTGACGGTGTCGGTCTTGCAATGCGGGATGGCGAAGCCGTGCCCGAAACCGGTGGAATACGCCGTCTCGCGCGCCCAGACCGCCTCCTCCACCCGGCGCGGTTCCTCGGTGCGGCCCAGGACGTAAAGGCGGTTGACCGCCTGCCTGACGACCTCTTCCTTCGTGGCCGCGTCCACGTCCAACATCACCAGCTCCGGGTCAAGCAACTGCATGACATGGTAAACGGCGAACTGTGCAAGCAGCGCGGAGACCTCCCCGGCAGTCGTGCAATTCATCGCGGCGTCGAGCAACTGGCGGCATGCCGGCAGCGTCATTTCCGCCAGTTCGGCCTTGAGGCCGCCGATGGCCGGGCTGGCGGCGCTGATTTCATCGAGCCCCAGTCCGCCCAGCAATGGCAGATATTGCGACTGGCCGCCCATTTCGCCGCAGAGGCCGATCCATTTTTTATGCCGGTGCGCTCCGTCAACAACCAGCTTGAGCAGGCGCAGAAATGGCGGCTCAATTGGATTGTAAAGCCCGGCCACACGGCCGTTGGTGCGGTCCGCCGCCATGAAATACTGGAGCAAATCGTTTGAACCGATGCTGAAAAAGTCCAGTTCGCCGGCCAGCGCGTCCATGGCGAAAGCCGCCGCCGGCACTTCGATCATGGCTCCGACCGGCATGGCCGCGTCAAAGGCGGTGCCGGCGGCGGCGCAACGCGCCTGTTCCTCGGCGACGATTTTTTTCAACCAGCGCGCCTCAACCACGGTGGTCACCATCGGGATCATCAACTTGAGCCGGCCATGCGCCGAGGCGCGGATCAGCGCCCGGAGCTGGGTGCGGAAAAGCGGTTCCATTTTCGAATAAAGCCGCGCCCCGCGGCAACCCAGAAACGGATTGTCCTCGTCCGGCAGGTTCAGAAATTTCAACGCTTTGTCCCCGCCGATGTCCAGCGTGCGGATGATCACCGGACAATCTCCGGCGGCTTCAAGGACGCGGCGATAAGCCTCGAATTGCTCGGTTTCGCCGGGCGCGGCATCACGTCCGAGAAACAGCATTTCCGTACGGAACACGCCGATGCCTTCTGCGCCGGCGGCAAACACCGCCGCGGCCTCGTCCGCCGCGACAATGTTGGCGGCGATTTCAAGCCGGTGCCCGTCCCTCGTGGCTGCCGGACGCGCAGCAAACTGCCGGAGGCGCGACTGGCGTTCCACCAGGCGCTTGTGTTCCATGGCGTAGTAACGCCTGGCGGCGTCGGTAAGGTTCGTCAACAAGATGCCGGCGTCTGCATCCAGCACCGCCTCCTGTCCATTGAGCCGGGTATTCGCCAGATCATGCAGCCCGGCCAGGGTCGGGATGCCGAAGGAGCGGGCGAGTATGACGGTGTGTGAGGTGCTGTCGGCCCGGGCGAGAACCAATCCTTTCAAGGCGTTCCGGTTCAGCGCGAGGAACTGGCCGGGCGTGAGCGAATCGGCAACGATGATTGAGTCGCCGTCAAGCCGCGTGTCCATTGCCACAACCGCGCTGCCATAAGCCTCGCGGAGCAACTGAAGGCAGACATCCTGGATGTCCGGCACCCGTTCGCGGAGCAGGGCGCTGCTACTTTTGGCCAGCATCGCTGAAAAATGCTCTTCGGCGGCGGCAATGGCGCCTGCTGCCGTCCGCAGGTTTTTGAAAACGGCGTCATGCAACTGCTGGTGAAATTCCACGTCCCGCGCAATCGAGCGGTGCGCCTTCAGCAGTCCGGCTACAATCTTTCTTCCGGCGGCGGCAATCTGGCGGTCATAGGATGCAATCACTTTTTGCAAGGCGTCATCGAGTTTGCGCCATTCGATTTCGGGATTGGCCGCGGCGTTGGCGGCAAGCGACGCCGGAACCTTGAAGCCGCCCATCTGCACAATCCGTCCACTGGCAATGCCGGGCACGACGGGCGAGCCGTGGTGGACGGTCACGCCGGCCTCGCGCAGGCCGGGAGGCAGGCGCGCCGCGCCGTTCGTGGCCGGGCTCGACGGGAGTGCGTCGTCGCAATGAGGCAGGGTGTCGTCCACGAAGGCGGTCATTGCGGCGATGGCTTCCTGTTCATCCGGTCCGCTCACAGTCAAAACGCAGGGATCCTGATAGCGGATGTCCGCGCCGATGATGGCCAGGACGCTCTTGGCGTTGGCCGTCCGTCCGGTCCGCTGGTTCAGGAGAATTACTTCCGAGGCAAAGCCCCGTGACGCCTCTTCGAGCGAGCTGGCGGGCCGGGCGTGCACGCCATTCGGCAGACTGCAGACGAAATGGTGTTTGAGCGGCATGCTGCCAATGGGGAGGCTTAAAGTTTCGAGAATATGGCCTCGGGGCTTTTGAGCACGGTCTGGACCGGCACTTGAATTTTGCGGATGCCGGCGAAGCGTTCGGGCTGTTCAATGGCGATGTCCGCCGCGATAACGGCCACTTCGGCGGCGTCAATGTCGGCCTGGCTCAATTCATTTTCAATCCCCATGGCGCCCTGCGTCTCGACTTTGATGGAGTGTCCAAGCTTTTTGGCGGTTTTTTCCAGTTGCTCGGCGGCCATGTAAGTGTGGGCGATGCCGGTGGGACAGGCGGTGACAGCGACGATTTTCATGTTTTGTCTGCCGCGGTTGCGGCGGGTGGTTCGGTGAATTTTTTGACAAGATTGATGGTGACGGCCACCACGAAAGCGCCGGCAACAATCGCGGCGACGTAAACCAGCCGTTGGTCCACGACCGGCAAAACAATTGGCCCGCCGTGCGGCGCATGATCGCCCACGCCGCCGAGCATGGCAATGGTCGAGGCCACCATGGAGCCGAACATGATGGTGGGAATTACCCGGACCGGATCGGCGGCGGCAAACGGAATCGCCCCCTCGGTGATGCCGATCATGCCCATGCCGAGCGCGGCCAGCCCCGATTCGCGCTGTTCTTCCGTCCAGCGTTTGCGGTTCAACAACGTGGCGAGTCCGAGACCGAGCGGCGGGGTGCAGATGGCGGCGGCGCAGGCGCCCATGATGGAAAAATTATTCTGCTGAATCATGGCCACGCCGAAAAAGAACGCGGTTTTATTGACCGGCCCGCCCATGTCAAAGGCAATCATCGCGCCCAACACCATCGCCAGCGCGATTTGCGAGCCGCCCTGCATGTTTTCGAGAAAATGATTCAGCCCGACCATCAATTGGGCCATCGGCAGGTTCAGCGCGAGCATCAACAAACCGACCGGCAGTGCGGACAGAATGGGAATGACGATGATCGGCATCACGGGCCGGATAATTTTCGGCACGGGGATTTTTTTGATGGCGTTGACGATGTGCCCGGCGACGAGGCCGATGACCAGGGCGCCGAGAAATCCGGCGCTGATGGTTTTGTCGCCGACCGTTTGCGGCGTTCCCGCGATGAGTCCGCCGATGAAACCGGGAACCAGTCCGGGCCTGCCCGCCATGCCGTAGGCGATGAAACCCGCCAGCACCGCCGGGAAGAGGGCAAACGCATTTCCGCCAATGACAGCCATGTTCTTTACCAGCCAGGGACCTTGTGACGGGTCAGGCTTCCCCTGCGCATCGAAAAGATGAAACTGAAATGCGTAGGCCAGCGAAAGCGCGATCAGGATGCCGCCGCACGCGATGAACGGAATCACATACGAGACACCCGTCAGCAAATATTGTTTATGCCGCTGCAGTAATTCTTTCATGGTCGCTCGTTTAACCCGGACTCCAAAGGTGGTAGGGACGGCGCACTGAGGCTGTCTCAAAACCTTCCCTCACTGTAGCAGCCGGCGTGAGCCGGCTCACTCTTCCCGAGATTCACGCAAAATTGGAGCGGACTCACGTCCGCTGCTACATCTTTTGAGACAAACTCAGCTGCGCCGTCACCGCGCCGTTCAGGCGCGGAACCGACCTGAAACGCCCGTCCACCCTCGCACCATTCGTTCCGCCCGCCGGACGCGGGCGGAGACAGCGCAGAGCGCTGTCTCTGCCACCATCTTTACGCGGCCTGCTTCAGAGTTCGGGTTGGATGATGCGTCCAACCCGTTTTTCGATAAAGGTGAAAATGTGGTTATTCATGTATTTGCGAATCACACGGATTGTCAGCCACGGAATCGCGCCCGGTCAAAATCGTTCATGCCAGCACTTGACAATTGATTGAACCAAAATGAACGAAAAAAGGTTGATGCCTGAGATGAAGAAGTGCATGGATGCATAAGGAAGGATTCAAGGAATGAAAACGGCGGCAATATCATTCAAGCATATTGAATCCAATTGGTTTTGGCCGTGCATTGACCAGACAACCGCAGGGCCGCTGTGACGTTAGCAGCGTAAACCAAGTTAATTAGCGCAACAACTAACTTTCAATGAGACAATAAAAGTTGTTGACATGATTCCTGAGTGGGTATTGGAGTTTACGGTTGCTTTGAGACGCTTGGCATTTCTGGGGCGTCTCGAAAGGCGAATTACATGAGCGCGGGCGTGCTATGGGATGTACGCAATAGCCTGATGCGTTTCTCAGACTGGGGGGCGGGAACTATCTTCCGACGGGCCAATTTTCCGGCGTTTCCTTCAAGTCGCGTTTTTTCTTTATGAAAACTTCATATTTTAACCGGTATCATGACCCGGCTGATCATCCTTAAGTCCGTTATGAAATTCGCTTTTTTTGTGTTCAGCTCCGCCTTTCTTTTTTGGACCGCTGGTGCGCGGGATGCTTTGTCCGGCCCAACGCCCCTATTTCCTGATGACCCAAAGGGCCTGAAACTTCCTGCCGGCGTGCCAAGAATGGTGGATACAAACGGGAATGTTGTTTGGATAGATGAGGATTTTACAACTAGGCAATACCAGAAAGCGGCTTTCAAACAAGTGTTACAGGAGGCCAACCAAGTGGCAAAGGAGCTCCAATTGCCTGAGAAGTTACCCATCACAGAGACGGATCTGGTTGAAGCGGTTGTTACTCCTTTTGGATACAACTATGTCAATAAGCGTGTCGGCAATGTAACCACGAAAAAATATTGCTATGGCGTTTCTTACGGTAATAAGTTCAGCAACCTGGTCGTGCCGAATTACGATCAGATCTGTTTGAGCTATGAGCGACAACCAATGCCAATCCAACAGATAAATACCAATGCGGCTTATCGGCTGGCGACCAGATGGTTAAAGCAGATTTCGATGGACGTCAATGGGCTAAACCGGGACTGTAAAGCACATGTCGCGCTTTCCCCATTTTGGAATGGGCTTACTAAACTTGGCGAGAGGCCACAAAAGCAATTTGTGCCCATTTATTATGTATGGTGGACATCTCTCACAAATGATCTGGAAGGATATGGTAGCGTAGCTTCGGTGGAACTTTATGCCCCAACTAAAATGCTCCTGCAGTTAACTGTTACAGAGCCAAAATATAATCTAAGAAAGCCGTTGGTGCTCACCAATCTTAATTTCCTGTTTCCCGGGACCGCGCCAGTTTACACACTCCCTCCGCCATCTAAAACTGTTGGCGAACTGGATCCAGACTAACAACAAAGTGTATCGAAATTATTGAACCAACAAAAGTGATCCTTCAAATGCACAACAACATATCTGAGTAACCTGCTTAATAACTTGGGCGATATTGATACTATGAATTTTTATTTTGACGGTCACGGCAGCCCTCAAGCAATTGGTGACGACAAGATAAATCCCGGCGTGAATATTGGCGATTGGCAAATTGCAGCTTCAATCGGCAATCATGGTGGTGTGGAAGGTCCCGATTGGAAACATCCTTATCGCTTTGTCTTTCTTAATGCTTGTCAAACTGCGGACAACGACCATTTTGCCCATGCCTTTGGCATACCCGACCGAATCACTTCCCAAGATCTGAACAGCAAATTGCCGCAAGCGTATTTAGGTTGGGTAGGTAAGCCCCGCGGCCCTGTTAATCAATGGCTTGACCCGCCGTCAGCGTTGCCCATCGTCGAAGGGGTCACGAAGGGGTCAGTCCTAGAAAAATGACAATGTCAGTTCGCAACTTCCCCCTCCGCGGTCCCGAGTGGTCACGCTGCCTGCTAAAATGAAAAGGCAGGCAGCGCGCCCATAAACGGGTCGCCTATTGCCTGGAGAAATAACCTTCAAAACCTTTTTGCTTTTGGATTTGCGCCAGGGTTGTTAGTTTTCGGCATGAGCCATCGGGAAACATCCTCCTTCCAGTGGAATCGCCGCAATTTTCTCAAAACCACTTCTCTCGCCGCCGGCGCAGTGGTGCTGGGCGTGCCGACGCTTTTGCGCGGCCAGAATCTGAACAGCAAGTTGAACCTTGCGGTCATCGGCGCCGCCGGCAAGGGCGCCAGCGACACGGATTGCTGCAGCAGCGAGAATATCATCGCCTTGTGCGACGTGGACAGCGAGTATTGCGCGAAACAGCTCCAGAAATACCCGCAGGCGAAGTTTTTCCGGGACTTCCGCATCATGTTCGACGAGATCGGCAGGAGCATTGACGCCGTAATTGTTTCCACGCCGGATCATTCTCACGCCATTGCCGAATCCCGCGCGATGCGGCTGGGCAAACACGTTTATGGCCAGAAGCCGCTGACGCAGACAATATACGAGGCGCGCCACCTCCGCGATCTGGCGCAGAAAGCCGGCGTCGTCACGCAAATGGGCAATCAAGGCAGTGCGGCGGATGGATTGCGCCGCGCCGTCGAATGCCTTCAGGCTGGAATCATCGGGCAGGTGCATGAAGTCCACATCTGGACCAACCGTCCGATCTGGCCGCAGGGCCTTGCGCGGCCGGAAGGTTCAGACCCGGTGCCCGATGCCCTCAATTGGGAAGTCTGGCTCGGCCCGGCTCCGGCGCGCCCGTATAAAAAGGAAGTTTATCACCCGTGGAACTGGCGCGGCTGGCAGGATTTTGGGACGGGTGCGCTCGGCGACATGGCGTGTCATACGGTGAACATGCCGTTCCGCGCCTTGCGGCTCGGCTACCCGACGGAGATTGAGGCCGAGCCGTTCGGCGTGATGAACACGGAGACTTATCCCATCGGCTCCAAAATTCGTTTCCAATTCCCCGCGCGCAAAGCCGAGGTCGCCGCCGCGCACAAAACCCTCTTCCACCGACATGACCTCATGGAACTGGCTCCCGTTACGCTCTGGTGGTATGACGGCGGCCAGCCGCTGGCGGATGATCCGTCCAAGCATGATGACAGCAACAAACCGCCGCGCGAACTTACGGCGGACATCGCCGGAATGCTCGGCAAAATTCCCGGCAGCGGCTGTCTGTTGATCGGCGACAAGGGGACGGTTTTTTCACCGGACGATTACGGCGCGGAATTTTACGTTAAGTTGCGCGACGAGAACAAATTCACGCACTACAGGAGTCATCCGGCTCTGGCGCAGATCCCGCAGGTGATCCCGCGCAACCAGTTCACCGGCAACGCCGACATGAAGCAGCACTTGGAATGGATCGCGGCCATCAAACAGAACAAGCCGGAACTTTGTTACTCCCGCTTTGCCATCGGCGCGCAGCTCACGGAAATCATGCTGCTCGGCTGTGTCGCGCTGCGGGCCGGGAAGAAAATCGAATGGGACGGCCCGGCCATGCGCGCGACCAACGCGCCCGAAGCGGACCGTTTCATCAAACGCGCCAATCGCGCGGGCTGGGAGCTCGCCTGAGCCGCGGAAATAAATCATCGCCACCTTGTGGCCGATGCGGCCAATGAACAGGCTGAACCCGAACTCCGAAGTTGGGGAGCACACCCGCCCCCGCCTTCGCCTCCGGCTTCGGCGCGGTCGCGTCGAAGCGAAGCGCAGACGGATCGGGTGTTGCTGGACGCGCCCCGCGTCCAGCCTCTTGCGCGCGTGACGGACACTGGAGTTCGGGAATTTTCGATGCGTCCGATGTTTTCCGCGCCGCCGTCGCGCTGGCGCGCTTTGGCGCGCCGCGGAAGGGCGCGGAAAACCGCACCGGGGGCGGGTGCGCTCCCCATCAACTGCGGAGTCCGGGCTGACCCGATGATGCCGACGCCGAACGGCCAGAGGCCCGCGCCCTGGAGTTCGCCGACGGCCGCTGTGTCGAGTCCGAAGTCGGGGACGCCTGGTGCATCGTCCACGATCTGCACTACCATCCGCGCAAGCCAACCCTTTCCAGCAGACTCTTTTTGATGTGCTCAAAGCTCGCTCCTTCCGCCGCACGCTCTGCGAAGCCGAAAGGAAAGGCGCGAACCCGGCGCGCCCAGTTAGCCGCACGGTAACAGCCCCTGAAATTCCTTTGCCACGGCAACGCACAGTTCGGATAATGCCTTCAACTGCGCAGCTTATACGACTATGAAAACACGAATGACTGCAGCCTCGGCCTTCACGATTCTGGTGATGTGTCTGACTTTAACCAGGACCATCCCATCGTCGGCAGCGCCATTTCCCGCCTCGACCCTGCCCCCGATCCAGCGTTACGATCAGTTCCGGGAGATTTCCGCAAGCGACATCAAACCAGATGGCTGGTTGCGCGAATTCCTGCTCCGGCAGCAATCGGGCCTCACGGGCCATTACGCGGTGCAAGGGTATCCCTTCACCATTAATTTTTGGGGCGGGGAGGCCGATCCCAAAAACTCGAGGTGGGCGCCCTACGAGCAAACCGGCTACCTGATGGACGGCATGTTGCGGTTGGGCCTTCTGTTGGACGATCAACAAATGATTGGCAAGTATGCGGACGATCTGAACTGGGTCATCAATAATCCGGTCACCGGCGGGCAGTTAGGACCGAGTCTGCGCGTTGACAGATCAGAATGGCCGATGGCGGTTTTCTTTAAGAGCGTCATTGCCTATCAACTTGCCCGGAATGATCCCAAGGTGACCGAGGCGTTCGAGCGCCACTATCTGGAGACCCCTCTGAGGGCGTTGAGCAGCGGCCGCGATATATGCAACGTGGAGGGCCTGCTGCGGACCTACGAGTGGACCGGAGACACCCATTTGTTGAGCAAGGCCGAAGAGGCCTATCAGAGGTTTTGCTCCCATCCCGATGACCTCACCCTGAACAGATTATCCTCCGGCGACAAGGTTGTGATGCACGGAGTCACGTTTTGCGAGGAACTGAAAATACCCGTGTTGCTTTATATCTACACCGGGAAGCAGGAATATCTTGCGGCGGCCACCAAGGGACTGCAGACAATGAGCCGGGATCATATGCTGATGGACGGCGTGCCCAGTTCCAACGAATTCCTCGCCACTCGCGATCCGCTGCAAAGCCAGGAAACCTGTGATATCAGCGATTTCACCTATTCGCTGGGCTATTTTCTCATGGCCTCCGGCGATGCCCGATACGCCGACATGATAGAGCGCGCCATCTTCAATGGCGGCTGCGGCGCCATCTCCAAGGACTTCAAGGGCTTCCAGTATTATTCCACCGTCAATCAAGTCATCGCCGCCCGCGGCTCTGACCAAAACGCCTTCTGGCGTGGGGGGAGGAATGACATGAGGGAGGCGTTTTGCCCGGATTCCGAGCCACAGTGCTGCGCCGGCAATGTGCATCGTTTTATGCCCGACTATGCCGCGCGCATGTGGATGACAGGTGCGCGGGGCGAAGTGGTTGCCTCGCTCTATGGACCTTCCCACATCACCACCAAGGCGGGGGCGGAACACAATCCGATCACCATCACCGAAAAGACCGCCTATCCCTTCGATGAAACCATTGAGTTCGAGTTTGCCATGGAGACAAAAACGGCCATTCCCTTTATCGTTCGCATTCCCGGCTGGTGTCCTTCACCGGAATTGAAGATCAATGGGAAATCCTATCGCGGGGAACTCAAGCCCGGCGCCTACGTGACTATTGATCGCACCTTCCAGAACGGCGACACGGTGGAACTGTCTCTGCCCATGCCGGTGCGCCTCATCCGTTTCGCGGATGCCCTCGGCGTGGAGCGAGGCCCAATTTTCTACGCCTATGCCGTCCCGGAAAATGTGACCGTCGGCGAAGCACACACCAAGGCGCCGGATTTCCCGGCGGTGGAAATCCGCCCCAATGGTCCTTGGAATTACGCCCTGGATGTCAATGAATCCAACGTCAAGGACCGGGTGCGGGTGATAAAGCGTAATACAAATGGGTATCCATTGGATCCGGATCAGGCTCCCGTGTGCCTGGAAGTGCCTGTCAGGCAGGTCAAAGACTGGACACTCGACGGCGGCCTCAAAACACCGCCGCTGCCAATCGCCTATGAACTCGGAGAGCAGACGGAGACGATTCCCCTCGTTCCTTATGGCGCCACACGGCTGCGTATGGCTGCTTTTCCTGAAGCCATTACTCGCGTTAGCGTCCCGGTCCAGAACTTCCAAGTCGCCGGTCCGTACCCCTACGACCGAGACCAGCCCATCGCGAAACAGGTTTATCCCCCCGATCAGTCCAATGATACGGCGCTGTGGAAAGAGGCGCGCCTGCGCCCGGATGGGATTCTCGACCTCAAGACCCAGTTTCCCGACACCGGGAACCGGAGCCTCGCCTATGTTCGGGCGGTCATCCAGGCAGACGGCAAGACTCCAGCCATCCTCGCCATCAACGCCAAGGATGCCTGCGAGGTGCGACTCAACGGAAAGGTCGTTCACTATATCGGCCAGCCCAACCAACTCGAATACCAGTTCCCTGATTGGATTCCGGTGACGCTGCGCAAGGGCGCAAATCAAGTGCAGCTCAAAGTGGGCGAATACGGCGGCCATCTCGACCAATACCTCGACGGCTGGGGTGTGCAAATCCGCTGCGTGCGCTGATTACGCCATTCACACCCAACTCTTCACTTATTCTTATGTCAGTCAAGGCCGCCATGAAAAGGTCAGGCCGGAATGGCTCTTTTATTTTATGATTACTGCCATCGGGAGCATGGGAGGCATTAGTGCGCAAACTGCGGGTCCAATGAATTAATCCGCATTTCGAAGGAAGTTTGAGCCTCGTTACCTCCACCCTCCGCAGTACTGCTGCGCCCGTCCTTCGAAGTAGGCCAGCTACGGAGGATGGAGAGGACGGGTCGGCTCCCACAAAAATGGATATTTTGAACGGGCTGCCGGGCAAGGTTTCGCTTCCCCGATTGCAGCACACGCTTGACCTGTCTGCTTTGCTTGGCAAGATGGCCGGGACAAAAATCACCGCTTATGCCGCGACCTGTCACTCTCGCAACCGGCCAATGGGCCGACCTGCCGCTCGCCGAACTCGCGCCCAAAGCCAAAGCCATGGGTTACGACGGCGTTGAACTCGCCTGCTGGGGCGACCACTTTGAAGTGGACCGCGCCCTGGCCGAACCCGATTACGTCAGGAAGAAATGGGCGCTGCTCGCGAAGCACGGACTGGAGTGTTTTGCCCTTTCAACGCATCTCGTCGGCCAGGCCGTGTGCGATCTGATTGATGAGCGGCACAAGGCGATTCTCCCCGCCGATGTCTGGGGCGACGGCAAGCCGGAAGGCGTCCGCCGGCGCGCCGCTGAGAAAGTGAAGGCCGCCGCCCGCGCCGCGCGGAAATTCTTTGACGCCCGGCCCGGACGCAAAGGCGCCAATCAGTTCCCCGCCGTCGTCAATGGCTTCACCGGTTCGTCCATCTGGCACGCCTTCTACGCCTTTCCGCCGACGACCCAGGATTTTATCACCAAGGGTTTTGCCGATTTCGCCAGGCGCTGGCTGCCGATCCTCGACGTGTTCGAAAAGGAAAACGTCAACTTCGCGCTCGAAGTGCATCCCACGGAAATCGCCTTTGACATCGCCTCGGCCCAACGCGCGCTCGCAGCCGTGAAGAACCACCGGCGGTTTGGCTTCAATTACGATCCTTCGCACCTCGGTTACCAGGGCGTGAACTACGTGAAGTTCATCCGCGAGTTCGCCGGCCGGATTCACCACGTCCATATGAAAGATGCCTGGTGGGGCCACGGCGATGGCACGGTCGGCGTGTTCGGCGGGCATACGGATTTCACCGACCCGCGCCGGTTCTGGGATTTCCGTTCGCTCGGCCACGGCGACATCAATTTCGAGGAAATCATTGTGGCGCTGAACGACATCGGCTATCGCGGGCCGCTGTCGGTCGAATGGGAAGACGGCCGCATGGATCGCGTGCAGGGCGCAACCGAAGCCTGCGCCTTCGTCCGCAAACTCGATTTCACCCCGAACACAGCCGCCTTCGACGCGGCATTTTCCAAACGCTGACCGGCCGGGCGCTTTCGACTCAAATCATGAGCCAAAAACCTCTCAACGTCGGCTTGGTGGGCGGGGGCAAGGGCGCTTTTATCGTCCATCCGCATCAACGCGCCATTCACTTTGACGGCACCCGGCGCGTCGTCGCCGGCGCGCTGTTCCCGGATCCCAAAATCGCGCTCGAAGAAGCCGCCCGTTGGCCTTACCCGATCAAAGGGTATGGTTCTTACGATGAGATGATCGCCGCCAACAAGACGGCGCCCGCAGGCCGGAAGCTGGATTACATTCTCATCGCCACGCCCAACTCCGTTCACTTCGATCCGGCGATGAAGGCGATGAAGGCCGGCATCGCGGTGTTCTGCGAAAAGCCGCTGTGCCTGAATCTCGAGGAAGCGAACGAGCTCGTAAAGACCTCGCGCAAGCTGGGCGTGCCTTTCGGCATGGCATACACCTATCTTGGCCATTGGACGAGCCGTCTCAGCCGATTCATCGTGCGGAGCGGACTGCTCGGCGAAGTGCGTTGGGTGGACAGCTATTACCTCCAGGGCTGGCTGGCGACCAAACTCGAAGCAACCGGCCAGCCCCAGGCTTCGTGGCGTGTTGACCCCAAGCGCGCCGGCGGCTCCGGCTGCGGCGGCGACATTGGCACACACGCGCTCATGCAACTCCGCTATGTGACGGGCCTGGAAGTCACGCAGGTATCCACGCAGATGGAAACATTCGTCGCCGGCCGCGCGCTCGACGATCATTTCACGAGCTATTGCCAATTGAGCAATGGCGGCAGGGCACTCGTGCGCGCCTCGCAAATCTGCATCGGCCTCAAGAACGATCTTGGTCTGATCGTCGCCGGCAGCAAAGGCACGCTCCGCTGGCGGCAGGAAGAACCGGAAAGCATCACGATCCATCTGGAGAACCAGCCTGATCGCGTGTACTGGCGCGGCGGCGTCACGGGCGGCGACGGTTTCCTCCCCAACGATCTGCCTGCCGATCTGATGGCCGAACCGACCCTGCCAGCCGGTCACCCGGAAGCGTTCCACGATGCGTTCGCGCGGTTGCATCGCTGCTTCGAAGCCGACGTGCGCAAATGGAAGGCCGGTGAAAAATTTGCCTGCGACGGCAGCAAATACGCGAATGTCGAGGACGGTTGGACCGGCATCGCGTTCATCGAAGCCTGCATCGCCAGCAGCCGGAACCGCGGGGCCTGGACTGCCTTGCCCAAAAAGATTTAACCCCCTTCAAAACCCGATGGTAAATCACATGAACACAAAAAAATTCACCCTCGCAATCCTCCTCGCAGCATTATTGCCTGCCGGCGCCAACGCGGGCGCCGAGAGATTCACCGAAGTGGTCACCAACGGCGTCGCCGGCTTTCAAGACACGCCGCTGCAGCCGGACGGCCGGTGGCACGTCCACGATCCGGCGCGTCCGCAGCCGCCGGTGGTGACACCAGGGACGTTCAGCGAACGCGCCACGCCTCCGAGCGATGCGATGGTGTTGTTCGACGGCAAAGATTTGTCCCAGTGGCGCGACAAGAAGACCGGCGGCCCCGCGTTGTGGACGGTGGCAAACGGCGCGGCGGTTGCCGCCAAGGGCGACATCGTGACGACGAATGAATTTGGCGACATCCAGTTGCATCTGGAATTTCGCGAGCCCACACCGCCGACGGGAAGCGGGCAAGGCCGCGGCAACAGCGGTGTTTTCTTCATGGATCAATACGAGATTCAAGTCCTTGATTGTTACAGCAACAAGACCTATGCCGACGGCGCCACGGCGGGGATTTACGGCCAGCATCCGTCGTTGGTGAATGCGTGCCGTCCGCCGGGCGAATGGCAGACTTACGACATCATCTTCAATGTGCCGCACTTTGGAACCAATGGCGAAGTCCTCTCGCCCGGTTATGTTACGGTGTTTCTCAACGGCGTTGTGGCGCAAAATCACCAGGCCATTCGCGGCGCGACCAACTGGCGTGTGCCGGGGAAATACACGCCGCACGGGCCGACCGGCCCGCTGTCGTTGCAGTTCCACAACAATGCCGTTGCCTTCCGCAACATCTGGGTGCGCCCGGTTCCGGTGGTGGATGAACCGTGAACGAAATCAGAAAACCAAAACGCTTCCTGCTCCATGTCACATGTCGCTAAACGTTGTCATTGTCCCCGACAAGTTCAAGGGCACGTTAACCGCCCGGGCAGCCGCTGGAGCCATTGATCGCGGATGGCGCAAGGTCCGTCCCGGCGACCACCTGGAACTGATCCCGATGAGCGACGGAGGCGACGGGTTTGGCGAGGTTCTCGGTGCGCTCAGCGGCGCGGAGTTGCGTTCAGCGAGGACAGTGGATGCCGCCTGGCGGAAATGCTCCGCTCCCTGGTGGTGGATTCCATCAACTGAAACTGCCATCGTGGAATCCGCGCGGGCAATTGGACTGGCCATGTTGCCGGCTGGCAGGTTCCATCCGTTCCAACTTGACACGTCAGGGCTCGGCCGACTGCTGAAGACCATTGCGGAAGGCGGGGCAAAACGCTGCCTGGTTGGAATCGGCGGCAGCGCGACCAACGACGGGGGTTTCGGCATGGCGCGAGCATTGGGCTGGGGGTTTCTGGATGGAAAGGGCAATCGGATTGAGCGCTGGACTGAACTGCACAGGCTCAAGGCGCTTTGCGCTCCATCGCATCCCAAACTGTTCCAGCAAATCGTTGTCTCCGTGGACGTCAAAAATCCCCTGCTCGGAGCGCGGGGGGCGACCCGCATATATGGTCCTCAAAAAGGCTTGCGGCCGGAGGATTTCGCGCTGGCGGAGAGCTGTCTTCGACGCCTGTCCATCGTTGTCCGGGAGGCGCTGGGAAAAGATTTTGCGGGTTCGCCGGGCGCGGGAGCGGCCGGCGGATTGGGATTTGCATTGAACGCTTTCTTGGGAGCCAAATTTGAGACTGGATTCGACTTGTTCGCCCGCTACTCGAAACTGCGGCGCCGCATCAGGTCCGCCGATCTGGTTTTGACCGGCGAAGGCGCGATTGATGCTTCGACGATGATGGGCAAGGGGACAGGCCAGATTGCCGCGCTCTGCCGGGAAATGAGGGTGCCGTGCATTGCCTTGGCGGGAGTCGTCAGAACCGGCGGCGATAAAAGACGGTTGTTCGCACGAACGCTGGCGCTGACGGAGTTGACATCGGAGGCAAAGGCGAAAGCCGCGCCCGCATTATGGCTGGAGCAATTGGCCAAGCGCGCGGCAAGAACGATCACTCCCCAATGGGGACGAAACCGGTCACGGGTGTAAAACGGTGGTAGTGCTTTAACCGTTCAGCAGTTGCACAACTGCGGGGCGGTTTGGCGCCGCGCGTGAAGTTTTTCACGGCGAAATGCTTTGGAATGGAGACGTTGAAGCTTTTGATCTGACAGGACACCCAAAGGCGAAGCGCGCTTATGGATGGTCGCATCCAGATGGTGTTGATAGCAAAACGGAACGATTCGTTGCCGAGCTTGAAATTCCGCCAGTGGATTCAACGCAAACGGTGGACAAAATGGCGATTTACAGCGACATCAAAAAGGGTAAAATTCAAGAACAAAAACGGTGAGAAATTACACGGCAGAAATCAAACATGGCGATTGCTTGAATGTGCTGGCGGATTATCCCGACAACACCTTTGATCTAATTGTGACTTCGCCGCCGTATGCCGATAGACGGAAAAACACTTACGGCGGCATTGCGCCTGAAAAGTATGTAGAATGGTTTATTCCGCGCAGCAGGCAGTTTTTGCGCGTTCTCAAGCCCACGGGCACTTTCATTCTTAACATCAAAGAAAAAGCGGAGAATGGTGAGCGCCACACATTTGTTTTGGAACTAATCTTGGCGTTGCGAAAACAGGGCTGGCTCTGGACGGAAGAATTTATCTGGCACAAAAGAAACTGTTACCCCGGCAAGTGGCCGAATCGGTTTAGGGATGCATGGGAGCGGTGTTTGCAGTTCAACAAGACGCGCCACTTCAAAATGAATCAAGAGGCGGTCATGGTTCCAATGGGCGACTGGAAAGACGCCCGATTAAAAACGCTTGGGAAAAATGACGTGGTGCGTTTTGATTCACAAGTAGGCAGCGGATTTGGGAAAAACATTGAGAACTGGATTGGGCGAGAAAAGGCGTATCCATCGAATGTTTTGCATCTGGCTACCGAGTGTGGCAACAAAAGCCACAGCGCAGCGTTTCCAGAAGCGTTGCCTGAATGGTTCATCAAACTCTTTACGGATGAAAGGGATTTGGTGCTGGACCCGTTTCTTGGTTCCGGCACGACTTGTGCGGTGGCCCAACGGCTCCGGCGAAACTCTGTTGGTGTTGAAATCTTGGCTGACTACTGCGGCCTGGCAGAATCGGGAATCATGGTTGGGGATTATCAGCTTTTCGAGAATGGAACAAAAAATGGCAAGCGTATCAGTTCAAGAAATCACAAAGTTCATTGAAGAACACATTCCGGGGTTTCATCAAAAGCGGCTAATAAGCCTCTCGGGATTGAAACTCAAAAAAGTTCTTCAACGGAAGAACCCTTATTTATACAAAGCGAAGTTTGTCATCAGCGCGCCCGATCTGGTCAAAGCAATCTTAGACGCTCATTTGTCATCGCAGGAAGAAGCGATATTTGGCGGGTTTCTTGAGGAGTTTGCCGTTTTCATTTGTGCGCGTGTATTTGGTGGCAAAAAATCATCCGCCGAAGGGATTGATCTGGAATTTGAACGTAACGGCATCATTTACATCGTCTCAATTAAATCCGGCCCGAACTGGGGTAATAGCAGTCAGATTAAGAAAATGATTCAAAACTTTTCCTTGGCGAAACGAATCTTGCGAACAAACGCCTCTGCCAAAAACATCGTTGCCGTGAACGGTTGCTGCTATGGGCAGGAAAATGTCGAGGACAAGGGCGATTATTTGAAAAAGTGTGGCCAAAGTTTTTGGAGTTTTATTTCAGGCGATCACGACCTTTACACCAGCATAATTGAACCGCTTGGGCATAAAGCAAAAGAGCAAAATGAGGCTTTTCAGGCAGAATACAGCAAGGTTGTAAATCGATTCACGGGCGAGTTTATCAAAGATTTTTGCCAAGCGGACGGCACAATCGTTTGGAGCAAGTTGGTTCGGTTCAATTCTGGCCAAGAATCAAAATAATTTCAAATTAAGGCACTACCAAAACGGTGTTGCCATTGCCACAAACCATGATCCCATGGCATTGATGATTGGTTGCCCGTTGATGCGGGAATGCTTTGACGTATGAAAATCAACTTGGCCTATGGACGGGGCTATTTGCCCATCGACTTGCCTGGTGACCGGACCTCGGTCATCGAGCCTGCCCATCGCCCGGGATTGCCCGATGAAAAAGCCGCGGTCATTGATGCGCTGAAAAATCCGATCGCCGCCAAGCCGCTGCGCGAATGGATCAAACCCGGGAACCGCGTCTGCATTGCCTTTACCGACAGCACCCGCGCGACGCCGAACGAGAGAATCATTCCGTGGCTCCTGGAGCATCTGGCCGATGTGCCACGCGGGCAAATCACCCTCCTGAATCAACTGGGCACGCATCGCCCAAACACCCAAGCGGAATTAGAGAAATTGCTTACCCCCGAAGTGGTGCGACATTACCGGGTCATCAATCACGAACCTGGAAATCCCGATGCGCTTCTTCAGTTCGGAACCACCTCCGACGGCACGCCCGCCTTGATCAACCGCCACCTCGCGCAGGCGGATGTCCGGATCATCACAGGTTTCATTGAGCCGCATTTCTTCGCCGGCTTTAGCGGCGGCGTCAAAGGCATTGTTCCCGGCTGCGGCGGGCTTCAAACCGTCATGAGCAATCACGGCGCCCGCAATATCGGCCACCCCAAAGCAACCTTTGGCGTCACAGAAGGCAATCCACTCTGGGAGGAATTGCGGGATATTTCGCTGCGGGTGGGGCCGAGCTTTCTGCTGAACGTCACCTTGAACGAGCCCCGCCAGATCACGGGCGTCTTTGCCGGAGACATCCTCAAGGCGCACCGGGCCGGCTGTGAACTCGTCCGGTCCTCCGCGATGCAAAAAGTCGCGGCGCCGTTTGATATCGTGGTCACCACCAACAGCGGATATCCGCTGGACTTGAACCTTTATCAGGGAGTCAAAGGCATGAGCGCCGGGGCGCGCATCGTCAAACAAGGCGGCACGCTGATCCTGGCCTGTGAATGCCGCGAAGGTGTTCCCGCCGGGTCGCATTTTGACAACCTGTTGCGCAGCGTTTCCAGCCCCGAAGAGATTCTTGCCCGGCTCAACACCTCGGAACAGGTCCGCCCCGAACAGTGGCAGGCGCAGATTCAAGCGCTCATTCAGCGCCAGGCAACAGTCCTGTTATATAGTTCACTGAGGGATGAACTCGCCAGCGCCGCTTTCCTCACGCCCTGTCGCGACATCAGCACAACCGTCCGCCAACGGCTCGATGAACTCGGCCCCGGCGCGCGGGTCGCCGTGCTGCCCCAGGGGCCGCTCACCATCCCCTATCTGGGCTGATCAAGTTTGAACCCGAACACCGAAGTTGATGGGGAGCGCACCCGCCCCGGGTGCGGTTTTCCGCGCCCTTCCGCGGCGCGCCAAAGCGCGCCAGCGCGACGGCGGCGCGGAAAACATCGGGCGCATCGAAATTTCCCGAACTCCGGCGTCCGTTACGCGCACAAGAGGCTGGACGCGAGGCGCGTCCAGCAACACCCGATCCGTCTGCGCTTCGCTTCGACGCGACCGCGCCGAAGCCGGAGGCGAAGGCGGGGGCGGGTGTGCTCCCCAACCTCGGTATTCG
>JBEKEJ010000009.1:0-25851 GCA_050013895.1 Verrucomicrobiota bacterium
GCGAGTTCTGCCGGCGGGGCCGCGTCAACCTCTGCGACAACCGGCGGGTGCTCGGCGTTTCGTGCGAGGATTACCGGCAGCACGGGGCTTTCGCCGAGTACGTCGCCGTCCCCCAGCATGTCCTCTACCGGCTGCCGGACGGACTGTCCTTCGAGAACGCCGCGATGGTCGAGCCGGTTTCCATAGCGTTCCATGCCGTGCGGCGGTCGCCCCCGGTGTTGAACGACACGGCCGTGGTCGTCGGCGCCGGGATGATCGGGCTGTTCGTAATTCAGGCTTTGCGCCTGGCGGGCTGCGGCAAGATCATCGCCGTGGACGTCATCCCCGATAAATTGAAGATGGCCCGCGATCTGGGAGCCACTCACACTGTCAATTCCCGCGAGGAGGACGCCGTGGCCCATGTCCAGGGCCTCACGGGCGGGTTCGGCGCGGACCTGGCCGTGGAAGCCGTGGGCATGACGCAAACCGTGGAGACAGCCGTTCGCTGTCTACGAAAAGGCGGCTCGGTCACGCTCGTCGGCAACTTGTCGCCTCGGATCGAATTACCCCTCCAGGTGGTGGTCACCCGCGAGCTCACCATTTATGGCTCCTGCGCTTCTTCCGGCGAGTATCCCGCCTGTCTCGACATGCTGGTTCGCGGATCGATCAACGCGGCGCCGATCCAGAGCGCCGTCGCTCCCCTGGAGGAGGGCGCGTCCTGGTTTGACCGGCTCCATCGCCAGGAACCGGGTTTGTTGAAAGTGATTCTCAAGCCGTAAACGAACATCCGGAGCACAGTAGAATTTATGAAAAGCAACAAGGTGAAAACCGCCATCGTCGGCTGCGGCAAAGTCGGGCATTTGCATGCGGCAGCGCTTAAGACGCTGCCCGCATCCGAGTTTGTCGCCGTGTGCGAATCAGACCCGGAACGGGGCAAGGCATTTGCCGCGAAGTATGGCGTGAAGGCGTATGCCACTATCGAGGATCTGATCGCCGCGGGAACGACCGAAATGATCACGGTCGCGACACCGCACCCGGCGCACGCGGAGGCCGCCACCAAGGCGGCGCGAGCGGGGTTGCACGTGCTGGTGGAGAAGCCACTGGCGGCTTCGCTGGCGGATTGCGACGCCATCCTGGCCGCGGCGCGCGCCGGCGGCGGCACTCTCGGCATGATTTGCCAGCGGCGCTTCTTCGAGCCTTGCCAGCGAATCCGGCGCGCCATCGATGAGGGAAAGCTCGGGCGTCCCGTCCTCGGCACCGTGACCATGCTCGGCTGGCGCGACGCCGCCTACTACCGCAGCGATCCCTGGCGCGGCACCTGGCAGGGCGAAGGCGGCGGTGTGCTGGTCAACCAGGCGCCGCATCAACTCGATTTGCTGCTGTGGTATATGGGCGAGATTGACGAGATGTTCGGCTACTGGGCCAATCTCAACCATCCCATGATCGAGGTGGAGGACACGGCGATGACGGTGATTCGTTTCAAGAGCGGCGCCCTCGGCAACATCGTCGTCAGTAACAGCCAGAACCCCGCCCTCTATGGCAAGGTTACCGTCCACGGCAGCAACGGCGCCTCCGTGGGCGTGCAAACCGACGGCGGCGCAATGTTCATCGCCGGAATGTCGAACATCACCGAACCTCCCTTGAATGACCTGTGGACCGTGCCGGGCGAGGAAAACCGGCTGGCACAATGGCGGCAGGAGGACACCGCGCACTTCAACTCGATCAATGCCGTCGAGTATTATCACCGTTTGCAAATCAACGATTTTCTTCAGGCGATCCTTGATAAACGGCCGCCGCTGGTCACGGGCGAGCATGGCCGGCGGACGGTCGAACTTTTCACGGCCATCTACCGCGCCACCCGCGACCGGCGGGCCATCCGTTTTCCGCTCGTGCCCGAGGTGGGGCGTGGAGATTTTGATGGCCGGCTCCCCAAGTAACCGATGTGCCGCGAACTGAAAGTCGCCGGCCAAACAATCTGATGAGACCTATGCAATTACGCCAATGCGGTAAACACAACTTGAAACTGCCGGTGCTCGGCATGGGATGCTGGGCCTACGGCGGAGGCGAATACTGGGGCGCGCAAAGCCAGGAAGACGTGAATGCCGTGGTGCGTTACGCGGTGGACCACGGCTGCATTTTCTTCGACACCGCCGAGGCTTATAACAAGGGCGCCAGTGAGACGTCGCTGGGATTGGCGCTGAAAGGCATTCCGCGCGACCGGGTACTCATCGGCACCAAGATCAGCCCGTCGAACGTGGAGCCAAAGACGCTGGTCGAGCACTGCGACGCCAGCCTGCGCCGCCTGCAAACCGACCACGTTGATCTTTACATGGTTCATTGGCCCATTACGGCGCATTCCATCAAGCATTTCACCACCGAGGCGATCCCGACTCCGTCCGTGTCGGATGCCTTCGCCACGCTGATGCGGCTGCGCAAGGCCGGCAAGATCCGCCATATCGGTGTCAGCAATTTCGGCGTGGCAAAACTCTCCGAGGCGCTGGCGACTGGTGCGGAAATCGTCATCAACGAATTACCCTACAGCCTTCTGACCCGCGCGATCGAAATGGAAATCCTGCCGTTTTGCCGCGACCACGGCATCGGCGTGCTTGGCTACATGTCACTGTTGCAGGGAGTTTTGGCCGACATTTTCCCCACGCTCGACGACGTGCCGGTCTGGCAGCGGCGGACGCGCCATTTCGACAGCCGCCGCACCCCCGAATGCCGCCACGGGTTGCCGGGCGCTGAACCCGAAACCAACGCCGCGCTGGAGAGCATTCGAGCCATTGCCCGCAAACACGGGATGACAACACCGGAGCTGGCACTGAAATGGGCGTTTGCCGGCAAGGGCATCACCAGCTCCTTGTGCGGCTCGCGCAGTGTCAAGGAACTCCAGATCAACATCAAAGCCGCTTCAGAACCTCTGGGTCAGGGCATCATCGAAGAATTGAACCGGGCCACTCAGCCGCTTCTGGAAAAACTGGGGCCGAGCTTTGATTATTACGAGAACCCGGCGAACGATCGCACGAAGTAACAAAACGCCATTGTTTTGAACGCTTCCCAAACCAATCCTCCGCCAGCAAGCCCAGAGTCACCGGCGGTTTCGCCGCTGCGGTGGGTGATGGTCGGTTTCGCCTTTTTCGCCACGGTCTTCATGTACCTGGACCGCCAGGTCCTGGCGGTGGTGAACGCCTCGCCGGATTTCCAGGCGGCCGTTCCGCATACGACGGAGCAGTATGGCTACGCCTTGTCCGCGTTCATGCTCGCCTATGCCATCAGCAACGGTCTGTCAGGACCGTTCATTGACGCGGTCGGAACCCGTATCGGGTACGCCTGCTGCATGCTCTGGTGGACGGTGTCCGCATTCCTGCACATCCTCTTGCGCGGCCCGTGGACACTGGCGGGCTTCCGGTTGCTGATCGCCGCGGGCGAAGCGGGCAATTGGCCGGCGGCGGCCAAGTTGGTCAGCGAGTGGTTTCCGGCGAAGGAGCGCGCGCTGGCCTCCGGCATTTTCAACAGCGGGGCGTCCCTCGGCAATGTGATTTCGACACCGATCATCGCCGCGCTTGTGCTGTGGCAGGGCTGGCGCAGCGCCTTTATCCTTATGGGGTCGCTCGGCCTTTTGTGGTTGGTGGGTTGGTGGTTCTTTTCTCCCGCGTCGAAGGGCGCTAAAAGCGAGGCGCCACCGCCGAGGGTGCCCGCCGGGAGGCTTATGACCACAAGGTTCGTGCTGTTTTTCACGCTCTCGAAAGTGTTCATGGATCCGGTGTGGTATTTCATTGTGTTCTGGTTCCCCAAATTCCTGGCGGATGTCCATCATTTCAGTCTCAAGGACATCGGATGGAAGGCTTGGATTCCGTATTTCACGGCGTTTCTGGGGAATTTTGCGGGCGGCTTCCTGACGTCATGGTTGATGCGTTCAGGCATCGCCCCTGCCACGGCGCGCAAGGCCAGCACGGCTGTGTTTGCCCTGGCCATGATCAGCAGCATTCCCGCCATCCTGACCCACAACGCGTGGCTGGCGATTGCGTTCATCTCGGTTACAACTTTCGGGTACACGGGTTACACGGCCAACACCCTGGCGTTTCCCGCGGACGTGTTTCCGAAACAGGCGGTCGCCTCTGTCTGGGGGCTGGCGAGCATGGGTTCGGGTTTTGGCGGCATGTTATTTATGGCGTTGTCGGGGTGGGGGGTCAGTCATTATGGTTACACACCGGTCTTTATCGGTTACGGAATCATGCCGCTGGTGGCCCTGTTTTGCATTTTGTTTCTTATCGGCCCGCTGCGCGCGCACCCGAGGTTTCAACAATCCGGAGCAGTGTGAGACCCGTGAGAATCATGAGATCCGTTGCGGCAAACATACAAAATTTATGAAAACAAAAATCACCATCGTTACAACTTTATGCAGCCTCGTTTCCCTGTCCGTGGCATTGGCGGCGGAGCCGGCGGCGCCGGGCAAACCCGCGACCCGCGAGGAGGAACAGCGTCTGCAGGAGAAATATTCCGCTTACCGCGGCGTGGACGCGGATTACACGCACGCCGGCGAGGCGGCGGTGGAGAGCTGGATGGACTGGAAGTGGGGCCTGCGCATCCACTGGGGGCTCTACTGCATGTTCAACGGCGAGGAATCCTGGATTATCGCCCGCCAAGGGCTGGGAGGCCCTCGTAGCCGCCCGGAAATGAAACCGCGCGAATGGCAGACGAATTACTACACCTCCTACCAGCAGTTCAATCCCACCGGGTTCAACGCCGACCAGTGGATGGAGATCATGAAGCGGGCCGGCATGACATATTTCTCCTTCACCTCCAAGCACCACGAAGGCTTCTGCATGTGGCCGACCAAGACGCTGCAGAGGGGCTTTCACAAGAATGCCGATGGCAGCTATGTGGAAGTGACGAACCATTTCAGCATCGCCGAGACCCCGTTCAAGCGCGACATCGTCGGCGAACTGGTCAAGGCCGGCCGCAGCCACGGCCTCGGGGTGAGCCTCTACTATTCACACATTGACTGGCATGACTGGAATTTCGGATGGGATAGCCACAATTTCTGGTATGACGGCACATTCACCAAAAAATCGGACGACCCGGCCCGTTGGGCGGCTTTCATCCAGCAGGAACGCGATCAGATCACCGAGTTGCTCACCCAATACGGCCCGATTGACACGCTTTGTTTTGACGATGGCGGCATTGATTGGCCCAGAGAGGCGCGGCAAGACGAATATGGCGTGGCCAAGCTGGCGCGCAGTCTTCAACCCAACATCATGCTGCGCAATCGCGGCATTGACGCTTATGGGGATTACGAAACGCCGGAGCAAAAGATCCCGGAAAACCCCAACACGATCAAACGTCCCTGGCAGGTGATCTATCCTTGCAGCTCGGGTTTTTCCTACAAGGAGAACGACACCTACAAATCGCGGGAATGGCTGTTGGGGAGTCTCATTGACATCGTCGCCAAGGGCGGCAATTTCCAGGTCGGCTTCGGTCCCAAACCCGACGGAACCTGGCCGCAGGAGATGATTGACCGCGTCAGCTATGTTGGCGATTGGCTGAAGGTGAACGGCGAGTGTATTTATGCGACCCGCCCGTATATGCGCTATCACGAGGGAGATGATCTTCGCTTCACGCGGACGAAGGACAAGAAATATGTCTATGTGATCAGCCTCCAGTGGCCGGGCGAAACGCTGAAAACCGCGCTGGTCAAAGCCAGGGAGGGTTCGGCGATTCGCATGCTGGGCGTGAATCAGGATCTGAAATGGCACAAAGACGGCGACACCCTCGTAATCGAGATGCCCAAGGACCTTCAGGATGCCGCCGCGCGTCCGTGCAAACAGGCGTATGCCTTCAAGGTTGAGTCGGAACCTTGGGAATAATTCAAAGCGGCGCTGCCCCTCCCCAGCGACGACCGAAACCCGTCTCATCGCTCATGACGGCGACCTCGCTGGCGATGGATGGCTCAAGGTCGTCAAGCGGCATGGCCACCTTCAACAGCTCGGCCATCCCGATGGCTCGTCGGGCATTGGCATTTCAGGCTGCACATTTCTGAGACCCGCCGCCGCGGCCCGCAGTTCAAGAACTTCCTTATGGAACCCGTGACGATGCGCAACGGTCAACTGACGGCTGCGATCACCGCGCTAACACTATGGCAGTTCCGATTAACATTGGCACGTTTTGATCTGCCTTTGGAAAAGCGGCCCCGCTGGTGTGGTAGCGGCGGACGTCTCGTCTGCCGTGGAGGGCTGGCGTCCCGTCCACCCTCCGCAGTAGTCCTGCTACGGAGGACGGGCGGCCCGGAAAGAACGATGGCAGATGCGTGTGATTCTGAAATGTTCCAGCGCAGTCCGTGGGTTCGAGTGTTTTATCCGCCGGGCGGGACGCCGCGGCTCTACGGCAGGCAGGATGCCCGCCGCTACGGAAAGGCGACGGAGTGTGCTAATGTCAGCATGAACTGCCATGCGCTCGATTTGTCAATGGAGTTGAGCCCAAAGAACTGAGTCAGCCGGAGGTCAGGCTTGACACAGAATGGAACCCCCCGTTTTTTCGACCGGGGCGAAAGACAAAACGCCTGCGGAGCGTTACTTTAATGCGAGGCGCCTGCGGCGGGCCAGTTCAAATGTTCGTGCAGAAAGTTGAAGGTTCCCACGCCGTGGATGGAATGCGGACCAGTGAACCACTCGATGGCGCATTGATCATGCAGCTCGAGGCGCGCTTCGTACAGATGGCGCGTTTTGGCAAATTCATAAGCCACCTCTTCATCCGACGAAACCACGTCGAAGTGGCCGCGTTCCACCATGAATGGCCGCGGGGCAATCAACGCCGTCATCTCGGAATAGTTGAAGGTGCTGCCGAGATTGAACTCGTCCATGTCATATTCAGGCGACCGCACGTAACTATATGGACTCAGCGTCGAAGCGCATTTCCACACCCAATTGTTAAAGTCGCCCGAGCAGATGGACAGACAATAGTTGGTTACCAGCGCCGGCACGCGCACCGCCGTCTTGCCCCCGTAGCTCAGGCCGTAGAAGCCAATCCGCGCCGGGTCAACGAACGGCAGCGTCTTGAGCCAGTCGGTGATCTGCTGGTGCTGCGGCACAATGATCGAGAATAGACATTTCCCCAAAGGGTTGGACTTGCGCTGCAACGTGCGAAACCGGTCCACACCCGTGTACGGATTTTGCGGCGCGAACGTTATGAAACCCTGCTCGCACAACGTGGCGGCGAAATCGTGATAGTATTGGCTGTTGCCCGCAATCACGTCCTCCGGGCGGCCCTCCAGGCCATGCTGGCAAACCACCACCGGCCGCCGTTCCCCCGGCTTGAGATCCTTGGGCACCAGCAGTATCCCGTAGGCAAACACGTCCGGATACACATCCAGCATCACCCCGTACCCGGTCCATTTGGGCTCGTCGTAGATCACCCGGGAACGTGGATTGGCCGGCAGCATCGCATCGTCAAACCGCCCCAGCACGTCGTGGTAAAAAAATTCACGATACTTCTCCGCGCTCTCCCGGAATTTCTCCGGCGAGGAAAAATCCATCTTGTTCGTGAACCACTGCTTCAAATAAGGGTCTTCGGCCACCGGGATGGTCCCGATGCCCGTCTCGATGGTCATGAATTGCTGCCGGGCGTAGGGACTCTTGGCCAGCAACCATTGATTGTGCCGGTCCAGTTCGTGCAATTGTTCGGCCTGCCGCCCCGCCGCATCGAAATCCGCCCACAGCTTCTCCGGCGCCGCTCCCGCCGGCGCCAGTTTCGCCTGGCCGGCCAGCGCATTCAAAAGGGCGCTCAGGGCCGGCCCGCTGCCAAAAGGACCGTCTCCCCCATCTCCGCTCACCACCAACTGCAACAACGGCGCTGGATTCAATCCGCTCACCAGCCCGCGCGCCCGCTCAAACTCCGCCCGCACGTCCGCCAGCCGCGGCGACACGATCACCCCCGGCGCGCCAAACCCCACCTGTTGCGGCGTGTAACAGCCCCCGCCCGGCATCGTCACCTCCGGTCCCTGGGCCGCTTCCACGATAAATCCGCGCGGCGCCACCATCGCCGCCAGTTCCGCGTCCCCAAATTCCTCCAACAGCCCGAACACGTTCCGATCAATCGGTTCCTGCCACATTTTGCGCCGGTCGTCGAAATAACCGCTCACACAGACCGCCGCCACCCGCGGGTCCAGCGCCGCCGTATATTGCGCCACCAACCCGCCCTCGCCCCACCCGATCACCCCGGTCTTGATTCCCGTATCCCCGTTCTGCGCCGTCAGCCAGTCAATCGCCGCCTGCACTTTCTCCACTTCGTAGCCCATCACGTTGCGTCCCAGCTCATACGCCGGGCGATAGATGAGTTCCCGGTTGGAAAGCTGCCACTGCGGGTCAATGTGGCGGCTGATCAGCACCGGCACGATCACCCGGCAACCGCTCTCGGCCAGCCGCCGCGCAAACTGGCTCGCCGACGCGATGCCCGGCGTCAAACCCGCCAGTTGCTCGGGCGTCTGATCGGCGTCCGGGATGGCAATGACGTTTGCCACGGGCGCCCGCCCCACCGGCGTCAGCAGCAAGCCCTCGCCGGTCACGTCGCCAAAGGCCGGCCAGCGCACCGCATACACTTCATAACCCGATCCGCGCCCGCACAGTGCCGGTTGCGTGGGTGACGCCATCAGTTGCAGGTCCACGTGCGCCGCCCGCGGATCAGCCACCCCCAGAATGTAGGCCAGCCGCGCCCGGTTGGCCGCCAGGGACTCCGCGTAGGCCTGCGGCGAGGAGAAATCCCGGCGCCAGTTCTGCGCGCGCCCGCCCACCGATTCATCGGTTTTGCGCAACAGGAACTGGTCAATTCCCGCCACCATGTTCGAGGCGAGGTCGCCTTGCATCGTCAGCGGCGCGGTGCCGGCCAGCGGTTGGACCTGCGCGGCGCAAACCCAGGCCGACGCGCCGAGCCAGGTCAACAAAAGTGTTTTACCGAATCTGATCATTATTGAGGTTTTCATAGTTGTCAAAGTTTGGCCCGAATCTCTTCAACGGCGCTTGCATCTCGCAACTCCATCACCGCCTTGAGGCACATTGGCATCAGCCTAGTTGCCAGTGTGGCGCCGTCAAGTTTTTTGCCGACGCGGCTTGGCAAGGGGCGGGGCGACTTGAGGGTGCGTTGCCCAAAGGCCAGGAGCGCGTACCGCCGAGTCCGCGTGGTCCGTTTTGCCAAGGTTTGGGCGGTCTGCAAGAGTGTTCGCAACGCGCCGACATGGCTGTCTTCATGGCTGCTTTTCGCATTGTTGTCTTGGGGGAATGTGGCAGGATTCACCCATGAAAACTGCGATGGCGGCTGCCAGTGTGGGATTGGCGGCGGTGCCGTTCTCGTGGAGGGATGCCAACACGGCCACATTGTCGAAGCGATGCCATCGCATCGCAGCCGGGCCGCCGTTACCATGAAATCCTTATGAAATCACACCTGCTCTCACTGTGCCTTATGGCCGGCGCTTCTGTTTTTGGCGCGGAAACCCAACCGCTTTATCCTGACAGCAATCAGCCCGCCGCTCCCCGCGCGGCATTCCCGCTCAAGGTCTCTTCCAATCACCGTTATCTTGTGAACAGGAATGACGTCCCCTTTTACTGGCAGGGAGACACACAATGGGAACTCTTCAAGGATTTTACCTTCGAAGACGCAAAGTCCGTGCTGGCCGACCGGGCTGCGAAAGGATTTAGCGCAATACAAGTAATGCTTTTGGGAGTTCACGGAGGGACCAAACCGAATGTCAATGGCGATCGGCCCTTTATTAATAATGACCCCGGGACCCCCAACGAGGCTTACTTTAAGGAGGTTGATGCGGTGATCAAGACTGCAGATCAGTTTGGGATCGTCCTGGTAATAGGCATCTACCATCAAGCTGAAGATTACAGCCGCCTTATTACGACGAACAACGCGCGCAGGTGGGCCAGGTGGCTCGGCGAACGCTACAAGAACTGCGATAATGTCATCTGGGCAATGTATCCCAGAGCGACCAATTCATTCAAACCCATCATGCTTGAACTCGCTGCGGGACTTGATGATGGCAGCGGTGGAAGGCAATTAATTACCGTCCACCCTGATCCCTGGGCATCTTCGAGCTGGATTCATGATGAGCGCTGGCTTGCCTTTAATACCTGCCAGACATACAGCAGCGGTTTCCGAAATTATGAAATGACGGCAAAGGATTACGCCATGGAGCCGACTAAACCGGTGGTGGACGGTGAAGCAAGATATGAAGACGAGGCTGGCACCACACCGCTCCAGGTTCGTAACGGAGCGTACTGGTCGTGCCTGGCGGGCGGATTTTACAGTTACGGACAAGGCGGGAACTGGATGTCACCCACCAATTGGAAGTCGTGGATCAATTCTCCCGGCTCCAGACAGATGAAGGTGCTGGGGAACATTTTCCGGTCCTTGGAATGGTGGAAGCTGGTGCCGGATCAGTCGGTTATCTCAGGCATCGCCGAGCAGAGAGTGGCGGCGCGCTCATCCGATGGCGACTGGATACTGGCATACCTTCCGCGCGGCGGGAAGGCGGACATCAACATGGATCGGATGACATCCAGCAAACCGGTTGATGCGTTCTGGATTGATCCCAAAACGGGCGAAAGGCGTGTTATCGGCACATACAGCAATTCAGGCACGGCAAGCTTCGTTGCACCAGCCGGATGGGATGATGCCGTGCTGCTTTTGGATGCCACCGGCGCACGCCCAATTGACAGCCGCCTTGGTATCAGTCCGAACAAGCGGTATTTTGTCAACGGACACGGCGGACCCGTTTTCTGGCTGGGAAGCACTCAATGGTCCATTTATCGCGGATACACAACCGACGAAGCGCGGATAGTACTTGAAAATATTGCTGCCAAAGGATTTACCGTGGTTGCCACCATGCTCGCCGGATGGGAGGATGGGACAGTTCCCAACAAGGATGGTGAACGGCCCTGGCTCAATAACGATCCGTCCACGCCGAATGAAGCCTATTTCAAGAATGTTGATGCTGTGGTGCGCATGGCCGGAGAATATGGCCTGTATATCCGACTTGGCTTGCTCCATAACCGCCAGCTCAAGTCCATGTCAGGCGGAAAGGGCAGGGCATACGCCAAATGGGTCGCGGAACGTTATAAAAACGCGCCAAACGTTTTCTATTCCATTCACGGCGATGTCACAAATCCCGATCTGATTGCAGTGGTCAGGGAAATGGCCGCCGCCATCAAGGAAACCGCTGGCAAGGATGTTTTGATCTCGCAAAAACCGGATCCGGCGCCCAATTCTTCAGGCAAAATACAGGATGAACCGTGGCTCGATTATACGCAAAGCCAGAGCTTTAAATGGATAGACCAAATCTATCCCTTTGTAACCCAGGATTACAACCGTGTGCCCACAAAACCAACGGTCATGGATGAGGGCGCCTACGAAGGGGGAAGCGAATATGGATTTGAAGTTACCCCGCTCATTGTCCGAAGGCAGGCTTACTACGCCTATCTCGCCGGAGGCTCTCACACCTATGGCCACAATGACATGTGGAGGGTTCTGCCCACCTGGCAAAAGGCGCTTGATGCGCCCGGTGCAATCCAGATGGGAGTCTTGAAGCGAATCTTTACGGACAGATTTGAATGGTGGAAATTGGTTCCCGATCAAAGTCTGTTTGTCAACGGAGGAAAGACAAAAGGCGAAGTGCTCCAGTTGGCGGCCAGGCATGAAGGTGGCCGCTGGGCGCTGTTTTACCTGGCGGAACCGGCGAAGATTACGGTGCGTCTTGATAGAGTAGGCGCCTCTCATAAGTTAAACGCCTGTTGGATTGATCCCCGGAACGGGAACCGGGTGACGGTCGGAAGCATGCTTCCCGAGGGTGAAAAACAATTCACCCCGCCGGAAAAGTGGGAAGATGCAATCCTGCTCCTAGAATCGGAGTCTTGAAGCATTTCATGACCTCACGCGAACGAGTGCTCACGGCGCTGCAACACCAGCAACCGGACCGGACACCCCGCGACTTCTGGGCGGAGCCGCCCGCGATGAATCGGTTATTCGCTCACGTCGGCCATTCTGACGTTGACCGGTTGCTCGGGGAATTGGGCGTGGACGTGCGGCACCTGGAGGCGCCCGCTCCGCCGGAACGCGAAACCGGCGGGGGCGTATTTCAGAATTTTTGGGGCGAACGATTCATCCAGAAGCCAACGCCATGGGGACCCATGCGGGAGGACGTGAAGGGCGCGCTCGCGGACGCGCAGAATTTTTCGGACCTCGAGGCGTTCGATTGGCCGACGCCCGACTGCATTGATCGTTCCCGGCTCGTGGAACAGTGCCGCCGCTACAAGGATTGCGCGTTGCTCTACGGCTTTGCCGACATCTGGCAGCGGCCGGCGCTGGTGCGTGGATGGGAGGAACTGTTCATTGACATGGCGGAGCGCCCGGAGTGGGCCCACTACCTGAGCCGCAAGTTCACCGATTTTTACCTGGAAGACTACACGCGAGCGGCGGAGATCACCGGCGGCCGGGTAGATCTCTACCTGCTCATCAGCGACCTGGGCACGCAGCGGGGGTTGTTGATCTCGCCGGCGATGTTCCGCGAGTTCGTCGCGCCGTATTTGAAGGAGATGATTGATCGCATTCATCAACTCAACGGGCGCGTGCTGTATCACAGTTGCGGCCTGATACGGCCGTTGATTCCGGAATTGATTGCCCTGGGCGTGGATGTGCTCGACCCGATTCAGCCGGTCGGTCCGGCGATGCAGCCGGAGAGCTTGAAGGCGGAGTTTGGCAACCGGATAAGTTTTCACGGCGGCATTGATATGCAGGAACTGCTGCCCCGCGGCACGCCCGCCCAAGTGGAGGCCGAAGTCCGTCGTTACTGCGGGGTGCTGGGCAAGGACGGCGGCTACATCATGGCCCCGGCCCATTTGTTTCAGCCCGACGTACCGCCGGAAAATGTCCTGGCAGCGTATCGAGCGGCAACATGACGGAGCAAGGCTTTGGAGTGCGGTGGCAGAGCGTAGCGGCGACACCGCTGTTCGCACTTCCGCCGGCCCACCACATTCGGCGTTCAGCGTTCGATGTTCGATGTTAAATGTTAGGCTTTCCTTCGCGATCCTCCGCGCCTTCTGCGCCTCTGCGTCAAGGCTTCCGGATATTTATCCGTCACGCGCAAAAGGCTGGACGCGAAGCGCGTCCAGCAACGCCCGAGGGTGTGCTCCCGAACTTCGGAATTCGGGCGGAAACGGCCTGTCGGATGATTTTCGGGCCTCATTTTTTAACTGCCAGGCGAAGGGCGATTTGGCTATGCTTCTGAAGTGCTGCGGGGAAATCGGTTGAGAAGGGGAAGTTGGGCTTGTATCCCGCAAGGAAACAGACATTGTAGAAGTGACCGCGGACGTGTGGGCTTTAAAAAACTGACATTCGTTACGGCCAAAAAGCAGCCTAAACAAGGCTGAAATGCCCTGAATTGAGATGATTTTCTAAAGAACATAAATGACTATGAAATCACACCTGCTCTCCTTGTGCCTCGTGGCTGGCGCGTCCGTTTTTGGTGCGGAACCCCAACCGCCTTATCTCGACACCCATCAGCCCCTCGAAACGCGCGTCGAGGATTTGCTTTCGCGGCTCACGCTCGATGAAAAAATTTCACTCATCCACGGCGATTCAAAATTCACCACCGCCGCCATTCCGCGCCTGGGCATCCCGCGCCGCTGGATGTCCGACGGCCCCCACGGCGTGCGCGAGGACGTCCGTGAGAACAGTTGGGAGTCCGCCGGGCGCACGGATGACTTTTGCACCGCCATGCCCGTTTGCATCTGCCTCGCCGCGACCTGGGATCCCGAGCTCGGCTACAACATGGGCGAAGCCATCGGGCAGGAAGCCCGCGAGCGCGGCAAGGACATCATGCTGGCGCCGGTCGTGAACATCGTGCGCACCCCGTTGGGCGGCCGCAATTGTGAATACTTCAGCGAAGACCCGTTTCTCACGTCGCGCATGGCAGTCGGCTACATTCGCGGCGAGCAATCGCAGGACGTTTCCTCATGCGCGGTGATTCTTGCGCTCAACAACCAGGAGTTTCAGCGTTTCCGCATCAATGTGGAAGTGGACGAACGCGCGTTGCATGAAATTTATCTGCCCGGGTTCAAGGCCGCCGTGCAGGAAGCCGGCGTGTGGTCCGTCATGGGCGCTTACAACAAGTTTCGCGGACAGTACTGCGCCGAAAACGACTATCTCCTCAACAAAATCCTGAAAGAGCAATGGGGGTTTAAGGGTTTCGTCGTGTCCGACTGGGGAGCCGTGCACGACACGCCGGGAGCCGCGCTCAATGGCCTCGACCTCGAAATGGGCACGAGTGGAGGTTACAACCATTATTATCTCGCGCAGCCCTATCTCGATGGCTTGAAAACCAACGCCTATCCGATGACCGGTCTCGACGATAAAGTCCGGCGCAATCTGCGCGTGATGTTTGCGACGCACGTTTTCGATCCGGGCCGGACCAATGGCTCGCTGAACACCGTCGCCCACCAGATGGTGGCGCGCCGCGTGGCGGAGGAGGGCATGGTTCTGCTCAAAAACGAGAACCATGCGCTGCCGCTCGATGCGGCAAAAATCAAGACCATCGCCGTCATCGGCGAAAACGCAGTTCGCCTGCACTCGGCCGGCGGCAGCAGCTTCGGCCTCAAGACCTTTTACGAAATCACGCCGCTGCAAGGCATCGTAAAACGCGCCGGCAAAGACGTGAACATTATTTATTCCGAAGGCTATCAAAAGAATGGCGGCGCGGATTTGGCGGAGCGCGCCGTGGCCGCCGCGAAATCGGCGGACGTGGTCATTTACATCGGCGGATTGAACCACGAGGAGGGCTTTGATTCCGAAGGCGCGGATCGGAAGAACATGAACCTGCCGTATGGCCAGGACGAGTTGATCCAAAAAATTGTCGCGGCGAATCCGCGGACGATTGTGGTGCTGGAAGGCATGATGGTGAAAATGGATGCGTGGTTGGGCCAGGTGCCGGCGCTGTTGGAGGCCTGGTATCCGGGCATGGAAGGCGGCAACGCGCTCGCGCGCGTTCTGTTCGGGGACGTGAACCCGTCCGGAAAATTGCCGGCGACGTTTCCGAAAAAATTGTCGGACACAGCGGCGGCTACCTTGGGACCGGGCGCGTATCCCGGCACGAACGGCACGGTGACTTACGCGGAAGGCTTGCTGGTCGGTTACCGCTGGTTCGACGCGAAAAACATCGAGCCGCAGTTTCCGTTCGGTTTCGGATTGAGCTACACGACGTTTGAGTATTCGGGCTTGAAACTGGTTCCGCGCGAGACGGGCGTGACGGTGGAATTTCAAATCAAAAACACGGGCGCCGTCGCGGGGGCGGAGGTGGCGCAGGTTTATGTGCATCCTGAAAAACCCAGTGTGCCGCGCCCGGAAAAGGAATTGAAAGGCTTCGAGAGAGTTTTTCTGAAAGCCGGAGAGGCGCAAACCGTTTCCATTCCGTTGAATCGCAGCGCCTTTGCCTATTACAGCCCGGATCACAAGTCATGGGTTGCGGAAAAGGGTGATTATAAGATTCTAGTCGGGGGATCCTCGCGCGACCCGGCTTTGACGGGCGATTATCAACTGGCGGAAACCGACGAGGGAAAGGATTAGCGGCTCAAAAAACGGGCTTTCGGCAACCCGCGAACCATCCGCAAAAATTTTTCCGCAGGGTTGCATCATAACAATCGTCAATACTACAATACCAGCAATTGACCCGTTTCTGCCACGGTGACAGTTGGTTTGACCTAATAAATTGGCGTCGGGCCCTGGCTGCGTGAATTGCTGGAGGGAGCCGGATTGAGGAAAGGTTCCTTCGTCGTGTCCCACTTGCCGCCTCGCGCCAGCACCGGGTAAATGGCCGCCGGGAAAACCTCGGTCTCTTCAACCGTAAATTCATTCACTTCATAATACCCCATGTGATCGACGTAACGCCGTTCGCGAGCCAGTCCGCCCAGGGCAGGTATTGTCTTGCCGCCCGTGACCACCCTGCCCGACATAACGGGTCCATAGACCGTAATTCCGGGCTGGGGACCTCCCCATCCCATGGTGTATTCGGCGTATGCGGACTCGATCTTCTCCGGATGATGGATCTGCTCGAACCCGATGCCGCTCATGTAGCACTTCCCGATGGGATTGAGCCCCATGTTGTAGTCCATGAGTTGGCTGACCGCGTCTATGTATTTTTGTTCCTTCGTGAGCTTCCACTGGATCAAACACGGGTAGGCGAACTGGCCCTGGCAGGTGAATCCTCCCTGGCCGTAGCCATAACCACCCTGCCGGGCTTGCGGATTAATGCTCGCCGGCCAGCCAACCGGGTACGCCGTGCCGTTAAGGTACTCAATTTCCCTGTCGGCGGCCTCTTTGATGGCGGTCCTGAACTGCTGGACAACTTCCGGGTTGGTGGGCCGGTTGGTGGCAAACAGGTAGGACATAAAATAGGACGCCAACCACGTTCGGTTGTCCATAATAAAGCCCCCGCCCTGGCGATTATAGGTGTCCTTTAATGCGCTCGTAGAAGCGGCCAGGGCATTGATGTTATTGCTGGCCGTGGTGTCCCCGGTCAGCAAATACTTCTGGATCGAATAGCAGAGCTTGGCCGTAATGGGGATCCGGTCACCGGCAGCGTTGTAGGCCGCGTCGGCACGCGATTCCAAATCAGCGCTTTTCTGCGCGTCGTAGGGTTTGATGAGCCGGGCCATGTACATGAACATCGCCGCCCCAAAGCCGTCCGACTGCGGGACGTGAACCAAGGTGCCATAGAGTTTAGGATCTTGATCCGCCGGCGTGCCCCACGGCGGATACCCCATGGTCGAGTCGCCCCAGTGGACCGCGCCGGGGGGGTTGGTGCTGGTGTTTTGCATGTATTCCCAATACTTCACGCCCCAGGCGGCCTCATCCAGGATGTCGGGGATGCCGTTGCCCTTGCCCACAATGTGGTAATCCGCATCGAATTTGTCCGGAATGTTGAACTGGTCGTCGGTGAACACCTCCGGGAAAGCCTCGTAGGTGCTCAGTAACACGATCGGCACCATCATGTGATAAGCCAGCCGGTCCTCGTCTGCCGCATCGTGATAACCCCCATAATGCGTGAATTTGGGCTCGGTCCCTGAAACTCGAACATTGTCCTGGCTGGGCGGCGACTGGTTCCTGTCATACACCACCGTGTGGCAGGGATTCGTCCGAATATCCGCCCAGGCATACGGTTTGACAATCGGGCAACCGCACCGCTGATAGTACAACGCGCGAAACGCCACATACCCCAAACGACGCGAAAAATCCCCGCCCACACCGAACGGATACGAGCAGCCGTAGCCGTTGACCGCAATCTTGTAAGGCCCGCCCTCGGGCACGCCCGACAGATCAATCCGATAGGCATAGTCACCTGAGGACTCGTCCTTCCCTTCCCCGAACGGCCGTAGCGTCCCTTGAGCCACCAGTTCGCCCGTAAACTCCTTGAACACCGTGTAGGCGGGCAGTGCCCCGCTGATCTGCTGGTCTCCTGCGGTGCCGAGCCAGATGGCGAAGTTGGCGTAGCGCGTGTGGGACAGGGCGCTATAGCCATTCTGATTGACTTTGATCGATTCACAGAAGATCTGCTTGTCGTCAAAGACAAAGTTCGTGTTGCCGTAGGGCGTCTCCAAGGTGTAGGCCATTCCGTTGGTCAGCTTCGGCACCTGCAGGTAAATGTGGTAATCCACGGCGTCGGCCTCGGTCACGAATTTATTGATCGCCGTCACGGGCTGGCCGTTGAGCTTCCACCGGGATATATCGTCCGTTTTCACCTGGTTGGTATCAAAGACCATTTCATAGACCGGACCGGACCAATGTGCGTCCTTAAAAAGGGCCACCAGTTCGGTGTCTGAAGCCGTGCGGATTTCCTTAAATGAGACGTCCTGCGCGTTTGCCGACAGGAAACCGCACAGAAGACCAGCGAGTATCAATTGATATTTCATAACAGCCGTTCTTGACTTGCCGAAGGATAATCGACGCTCCGCTTTCGGTTGATTGTCCTCACATTTCCATGCTGATAGCTGATCAGAACACGCAGGCCGATTGTTGCTGCGCCGCATGACGATCAGACCCTGACAGCGGAGCCATGATTCCTCCGAACCCGCCATAGGGCGGCGGAATGAAATGATGTTCATTCCGGTTTTTTCGTTTCGATCGTCGCCACGAAGCGCCGGGATTGCAAGGAGAAAATGATTTGGTGGGCTGTGATGTGCGCAGGAAGTGTTCGTTGGCAACTGGTCGGCGCTGAAGGCGCGGGCGTCGTCGCGCGCCGCATGCGTATCGCCCGCTCTGTTGCACCGTTCACCTCCGGTGCATGGGTC
Source organism: Verrucomicrobiota bacterium (assembly GCA_050013895.1). Lineage (GTDB taxonomy): Bacteria > Verrucomicrobiota > Verrucomicrobiia > Limisphaerales > UBA11358 > UBA11358. The sequence continues at coordinate 18,309 of JBEKEJ010000009.1, forward strand.
AATCCTCAAACGACCAATAGTGGATCGCGTACGGTTCAAGCCGGAGGGATAGATTGGCATCACCCTTCTTCAAAGTGACGAACGGTTCGGGACGCAGACGGGCGTTTTCGTCACTGCTGCCGCCCAACGCATCCAGCACGAGATGCCGGCTGCGCGTCGCCTTGGACAGCCCCACCAAGGAGAGCTTGATCCGCTGGGGTTTGGCTGAAAAATTCCACAGCATCAGGTTGTCCATGTGCAACTGTTGGTCGTAGGCGGCAAAGCCGTGCACTGCGGGGTTGCTGGAGGTCAGCCGCAACCGTTCACCACGAAGGCGCGACAGGAGTTTGAAAGCGAAGTAGGAGGGCCGAATCTGGTTCTGGTAATCAAATAAACCATCGAACTGCGGCATGCGGTCCCACCACCGTGTCATAAACGCGGTCCCATGCTCGGACATGAAAGGGGCGAAGTTTTCATAATTCACATACCAGTCCCGGATGTGATAATAGCAGGAGTAGTCCAAGCCGGCGTCTTTCATCTGCCAGACCACCTCGGCGATGTAACACGGCTGAAAACGCGGATCCAGGGGCGGTTTCGTCAAATCCATGTTCCATTCGTCCAGGATTGTTTCCGGTTTGAGGCTGGGAAATCTTTTCAGCAGGTCCTGGACATAACTGATGGTGCCGCGGACGGCTTTCGGGTCGCTGTTGTAGTTGTGCCAGGAAACGAAATGCAGGGGTGCGCCGTTCGTCTCGCAGAAGCGCAGCAGCGCTGGAAGAATGATTGAGTGGCAGGACGCCAAGGCGGGCCCGCCCACGCGAGCGTTGGGGTCCGCCCGAAGAATGGCTGCCGCCGTGTGCTGGTAATATTGGACGTAGCTCCCGGCCTTGAACCGGTAAGGACAACCGCCGTCCTCGCCAATATCGGGTTCATTGGCAACCTCCCAGTAAACGATGCCCGAATTCCGCTCCTGGTAATACTTAACCAGATGGAAAATGAGGGTTTCCCAAGCGGCATAGTCGTTCGGCTCGACGATGTCCTGGTTAATAACGGGGAAAAGCGAGTGCGGTTTGAAGCAAAGGCACATGAGCGGCTTGGCGCCGGTCTTGAGAATCGTGTCGACACTTTGATCCAGAGCGTCGAATTGATATTGGCCGGGCTCGGGCAGCAGGTTGAAGTATTCCTGGACAAATAATCTGATCAAGCGAGGGCGCAGGGCGCGGATTTCAGGAACCCGGTCCGCCCACATGGGTTCTTCCGAGAGGCCGCCCTGTCCAAGGGCCATGTGGTCGATTTCCAGCGGGCCGAGGCGCTCGGGAAAAAATACCTGCACTTCCCCGCCCTGGACATGCGTAGCGGTGAAAGCCAGGGCGAACAACAAAACGGCCAGGCAACCCAGGCATCGTTTCGGGCGCGGATTCATATTCTTTGACTGTTGTGTCATTCGTGTGTGCCAAAGCACGGTTCGCCGCGCCGAGGAGACTGCGCAAGGCGGCGTCGGCTTCGGCATTCTGGCCCAGAAACGCGCAGAGGTTTCATCGGCGGCAGCATACGATAAATTCCCCCGATGCAACACTTTTCACGGCGGCTCTTCACAGCGCTGCTCAAAACCGCAGAAGGCACAACATTTTGAAAATCCTCTTTATTTCAATGTCATTTTTCTTTTCCTTCTTACCGATCACCATTGTAAAGTCCGAAGAACCTTTCTTTCAAACGATGAGAACTATGAATCGAGGTTTTGCCATCCCCGCATTGCTTCTGACCTGTGCCATGGCTGCTTCTGCGGCGGAAGAACTGGATTCCGGGGACGCTTACATCCGGTATGACTCCGCATCAAACCGTTGGACTTGTGGCACCGGTCTGATTGAGCAGCAACTGGAGCTGGCCGATGGACGATTCCGCCTGTCAACCCTCCAGAACAAGCTCACCGGAACGGAGTACGCCGGCGGCGCGGGCTCCGACGAGTTTCATTTCAGCTTTGGCGGAAAGGACTTCACCGGGAACAGCGGCGGCTATCGTCTCCAGAATTATCGAATGACTCGTTTGCCCGTGCCCAAGACATCGTCCGGCATTGACCCGGGCGTGTCGCTGGAGATCAATCTTGAGCATGAGAGTTTTGCGATCAGCCTCCACTATGATGTCTTTGCCTCCACGCCGCGCACTCAACTGGGCATGATCCGGAAATGGTATCGGGTCACCAACCGGACCGGGGCCACCCAGCCGTTGACGGAGATCAGCCTGCACGAACTGCGGTTCAAGCCCGAAGACTCGGGGCGGTTCACGCTCTACGATTGGCGGGGCGGCGGGGCGGGCAGTAACTGCAATGCGATCGAAGCGCAATCGTTGCTGTATCCGAAGACGAAATGCCGGACATTCTATTCGATGGCCGGCAACCCCGATTACCGGGCCGATGACATTTTCAGCGGCTGCGCAAGCTATCATCCGTACTTTGTTCTGGAAGACGCGAAGGCCGGGGAAGGCGTGTTTTTCGGGTTCAACTATCTGGGTCCATGGTCGATGCGGATTTGGAATCCGGGCGAACACGAAGTGGGAGGGACATTTCCAATTCGATCACAGTTGGAGCTTCACACCGAGCCGCTGGCACCTGGCGCAAGCTTCGAGGCGCCCAACAGTTTTATCGGCTTGTATCGGGGCGATCTAGACAGTGCAAACGAGCAATTGCAGGACTGGCAGGCGACGTTCAAGTGGGATTACACCCGCGAACAGTATCTTTGGCTTTCAGCCATATACAATGGTCATTGGGCCGACATGGAGTATCGGCAGAAGACAGATTTGCGCCTCAAAGAAATGTGGCGGATTGCGGACCTGTGCCGCCGCACGGGCGCGCAAATCGCGCACGAGGATGATTTCTGGTTTGACCAGCGCGGCCGCGGGGTTTGGGAGGGCATTGATTGGAAGGAACTGGTTGATTACCTGCGTCAATCCGGGATTGTATTTCGGCTGTGGCTGCCGCCGCAACACTATGCCGCGGGCACACCGGTGGATTTGGAACATCCCGAGTGGGCGCTCGACCCCAAGGTGCCGGACGGGATCACGGTCTGGTATAACCTGGGATTCTGCTGCGCGGCGCAGGGGGCGCACGATTACATGCGGCAGTTCATGCTCGATCGGGAGAAGCGTTATGGCACGTTCTACTGGCGTCTGGACGGCTGGGTGGAAGCTCCCTGCAATGCCACCAACCACGATCATCCGCCAGGCCAGCCCTTTGTGCAGCAGTATCGGCATTATCTGAACCTGATGCGTGAAGTTAAGGAGGCCAATCCGGACATGGGACTGCAAGGCTGCAATTCGGGCGGGGAATGGGCAAACTGGGACAAGTTCGAGTTCATCGAGAATAACCAGGGCTCCGATGGGGGCGGCCCCGATGACACGTACTATCTTAGCTACTTCTGGCCGGTGACGAAAATCGTCAGAGGCGGCGGCGGATCCTCCACCCGGCTGGAAGGTGCGGCTGCCGAGGACAGGCTTCGGAGCGATGTTCTGTTCAACCGGTTCCTGAGGGCGGAAGGCGTCATGGACCGCTACATGCGGGTGTATCACCCGCGGGCGGAGGGCGCGCCGACGCTTCACACGTTCCTTCAGTTGGCCAACAGCGAGCGCACCAAGGTTGCTATTCTCCAGGATGCAGCCCCTCAAGGAGAAGTGGTCGTGTATCCGAAAGCCCTGGCGCCGCAGGCTGACTATAGTGTCACATTCCGTTTCAACAAGGATGCGTTCGCCGCCAAAGGCGAGGAGTTGATGCGCGCGGGCATCCGGTTCAAGCCGGCTGATCGGCGCGAGATCATCCTGTTGAACCTGGACCGCGCTCCCGGACGCGGAACCGACAAGACGCCCCCCACCGCGCCAGGGCGCGCGACCAAGCAAAACGAAACCTGGGGAGGCCGAAGCGGTGTTGCCCTGCGTTGGTCGCCCAGCCATGATGACGGCTTGATTGCGGAATACAGAATCCTGAAGGACGGCGAAATGGCGGATCGCGTTGCCATTGGCACGTTTTACTTTGACCCCGGAGCCCCGCTGGATACCCGCTATCAAATCGTGGCAGTGGATGGCGACGGCAATCGGTCTGCCGCAACCACGGCAGTTGGAAACTGATTGGGGTTTCGCCAGCCTGTTCATCCTCATCCTGGATAGTTCGCTTTTGCGACAGCCGACGGAACTCGAGCGGGTTGCGCGAGGCAGTCGGTGGCTTCTGGAAAAAGTTGCCAGGATCAGGTCAGACTTCCTATCCGCCGCAGGCGCAAGGCCGGCTCGCCCAACTTGCGGGACTCGCCCAGATCCGCCTCGAATTCAGCCACCCAATCATTGTGCTCCTCCGGGTCCACCAGTATTTGTTGCACGCGCCACGTGTTTTTGTCCGCAGCCGGGAGCACATAAGTGTGACGCACATTGCGCGCGTTGGGGTCGAGACAAATGCGTTCGTGGTCGGCGTGGTAATCGTCGAGTGCTTGCTGCAATCGCGCCGGCGTCCACGGCTGGCCGTCGGCGTCGTCGGGGGAATTAAGATTGGCAATCGCCGCCTCATAATCTTCCATCACCATTCCGCGCAGGAACGTGAAGATACGATTGCGAATCGCGGCGGTGAACGCTTTCGTGTCGCGGGTGATGTCTTGCGCGGCTTCTTCGGCGCCGGGCGGACGGACTTCCCTGGTCTCGCCGGGGCGAAAATTCGGGTCTCGCATTTTCTCCCACTCATCGAGCAGGCTGGAGTCCACCTGCCGGATCATCGTGCCGAGATAGAGTTCCATTTCGCGGACCTGATCGTTCTTGGCGGCATCGGGCACGGTTTGCGTGAGGACTTTGAAGACGCTGTTCAGGTGCCGCAGCAGCACGCCCTCGGCGCGTTGCAATTCGTAAAGCTTGATGTAGTCGGCGAAAGAGCGGAATTCCTCGAACATTTCCCGCACGATGGATTTGGGGCGAATGTTCTCCTCGCCCACCCACGGATGCCGCGCGGCGAAGGCATTGAACGTGGAATAAACAAACTCGCGATTCGGTTTGGGGTGCTCGAGTTTCTCCAGTTCTTCCATCCGCTGTTCGTATTCGATGCCTTCCATCTTCATCTCGGCCATCTTCTGATCCTTCACCTTGTCGAGCTGTTTGCGCAGGATGATGTCCGGGTCTTCGAGGATGGACTCGACGAGCGTGAGCAAAACGAACGCGTAATCCGGCGCTTGCGGGTCCATGAGGGGAATCGTTTCGAGCAGATACAACGAAAGCGCCTGATCCATGGAGAAATCGTCCTGCAACTCGACGTTCACCCGGAGCTTGGGGAGCGCGCCCGCCCCGGGTGCAGCCAACGGCGCCCCCGCCGTTGGCACGGAGGCGTCGGAACATCCGCGCGCGCCGGACGTTTCGCCGTCAGATAGTTGACGCGAGGGCGCGTCCACCGGCAGGCGGGGCGCCTGCGCTCCCCTTTCGGATTGGGGAATGAACTCCACAATCTTCCGGTCAAGCAGCGAGCGGAACAATTGCCACGCGCGCCGCGTGTGCGCCTTTTTGGCCCTGGGCGTTTCGTGGCAATCGCGGATGAGCTTCCGCATCGCGGCGCAACCGTCGCCTTTGCGGCTGAGCACATTCAACAGCATCCCGTGCGTCACCTGGAACCGCGAGGTCAACCGTTCCGGCGGCGCGCTGACCAGGCGGAGGAAGGTGTGCTTGTCCCAGTTGACGAAATTCTTCTCCGGCGGCTGGCGCTTGGCGGTTTTCCGGCCGTCGCGCGCCGATTTTTCCGCGAGCTTGAGATTCTCGATGACATGCTCCGGCGCTTGCGCCACGACCCAGCCGCGATCATCGAATCCCTTGCGCCCGGCCCGTCCGCCGATCTGATGAAAATCCCGCGCGCTCAGGATGCCGGTCTTCTGCCCGTCGAACTTGCACAGCCGCGTGAAGAGCACCGTGCGGATCGGGACGTTGATGCCGACGCCGAGCGTGTCCGTGCCGCAAATGACCTTGAGCAATCCCTTTTGCGCGAGTTGCTCGACCAGCACGCGATACTTCGGCAACAATCCGGCGTGATGCAGGCCAATGCCATGACGCAGCCACTTCCTGATTTCCGGACCGTAGGGACTGGTGAACTTGAATCCTTCCAGCGTATTGGCAATCGCGGCTTTCTCATCGCGGGTGCAGACGTTGAGGCTCGTGAAATCCTGCGCGCGCTGGGCCGCCTCCAGTTGCGTAAAGTGAACGACATAGACCGGCGCTTTGCCGTCGGCAACCAGGCTTTCCAGCGTCTGAGCCAGCGGCAACTCGGAATAAGCATGCTCCAGCGGCACGGGCCGGTCCGTGGAGGTGACGGCAACGGTCGGACGGCCCGTCAGCCGCGTGAGTTCCTGCTCAAAAAACGTCGTGTCGCCGAGCGTCGCGGACATCAGCAGAAAACGCGCCTGCGGTAACGTCAATAACGGCACCTGCCACGCCACGCCGCGCTCGCGGTCGGCGTAGTAATGGAACTCGTCCATGATGACTTCCTGCACGTTGGCCGCCGCCCCTTCGCGCAACGCGATGTTGGCGAGAATTTCCGCTGTGCAGCACAGGACGGGCGCGTCCCGATTGACCGAAGCGTCGCCGGTGCTCAGACCGATGTTGTCCGGACCAAACTCGCGGCAAAGCGCCATGAATTTTTCGTTCACCAGCGCCTTGATCGGACAGGTGTAAATCGAGCGCCTGCCCCTGGCGAGGGCCTGAAAGTGCAGCGCGGTCGCCACCAGGGATTTGCCCGAGCCCGTCGGCGTGTTAAGGATGACGTTCTTCTCGTCGAACAATTCCAGGATGGCGGATTCCTGCGCGGGATAAAGCTGCAGCCGCCGGCCCTCGGCATATTCGAGAAAGTGCCCCAGCAGCACATCGTTGCCGGGTTTCTCATCGCGCGGAATCAGATCGTACAGGGTCGCTGCCACAGGACGCGAACTCTACTGGTTATCGGTGCGACTGAGAAGGAAGATGAACCGACGCGGGAGAACGCTATTGAATCTCGCGCGAGCGGGCAACGAACTGCGCTGGGAACGGAGCGCGGCGTTCACGCCGCTTCGACGAGCGAAATGAAAGCGGGCCGGGCGATTTCAGCGTCTGGTCACTGCGGATAATGAAGTGGTCCCGCACGGCGGGACCGCGCCCCGACGCTTAATTCTGCGAGCTTCAACAAAAGTTGGGCGCGGAAAAAGTTGCGCCGGCGCCGTTGCCGGTGAGGTGAAACCTCAACAGGCAAGGCTTGATCGTCAGCCCGCGCAGCAATTCGCAGGAACATGCGACGCTTGTTCGCCCGCCGATTTTGGAATAGCTTCATCCAAAACGAAACCCATGAAACGGCGTTCCTTTCTCAAGAAAATTGTTCTGGCCGGCGGCGGCATGGCGTTGCTGTTCAACAAACCGCTCGCCACGGCGGTGAATGGTGAATCCACCGGCGACGCGCCGGTCGCGCTCGACGCCGCTCTCGTGAAGGACTGGCTCGCGCGCTGGGAGAAGAACATTCTCAGCGACGAACGCAGCCGCTACTGCGACCGCGAACTCGGCGAAGAAATCGGCTGGCTCGTCAGCCCGTTTCTCA